>VGFD01000334.1 GCA_016868975.1 Armatimonadota bacterium
TTGCCAGGACTCCCAGCAGGAGCATCGTGGGGACGACCATCGCGGCCAGCACGTAGGTCGGGTTCATCTGCAGCCCGTCGCGCTGGGGACGGTTGCCAAAGCCTTCGGGCAGATTGGCCATCGCCGCCGCGCCGCTGGGGTTCATGTTGTAGGGGATGTCCACAACCGCCACCGAGTCGCCACGGCTGGTGTCGAGGCCGATTGCGGCGGCCGCGACCTGCGCCAGCTTGGTTTTCTCTTCGTCGGTCTTCTTGCCGTTGACGCTCACCGTGGTGGTCACTTTCTTGACCACCCCGGGGCTGATGATGGCGGTCTTGACGACCTTGCCGGTCTCAATCTTCTGCTCGTACTTGATCTTCTCGTAGTCGGTGTCGGACGTCTTGTCGCTGCTGCCGAGCATCGAAACCTGGCTGGTGCCCGGCTTGTCCGGCTTGCCGTCGCCCGGCTGGTTCTTGTAGGTCTCGCGGTCCTTCTTGACGACGGTAACCACGCTGTTGTTGCCGCCCGGCTCGCCGACCTGGGTGGTTTCCACCTTGGTCTGGGTGAAGTCGATGTCGGCGTCCACGGTCACGGTGTAGTTGTCCTGGCCCAGGATGGTGTTGAGGGCCGACTGGATCTTGTCCTGGTAGCGTTTCTCGTACGCCTTCTTGATGGCGAGGTTCTCGTTCTCGAAGGTGTCGTCGCCGGTGCCGCCGCCGGGAGCAGCGGCGATCTTGGCGCCGTCGTTCCACACGAAGCCCGTGCGGTCGGTCACCTTCACGTTCTCCGGCTGCAAGCCGGGCACGGAGAAGGCCACCAGGTTGAGGATCGCTTCAATCTGAGTGCGGTTGGGCCGCGAGCCCGGCTTCAGCGCGAGGTACACGCTCGCCTTGGCGTCCTTCTGGTCGCCGGGCAGCGCGTCTTCGTTCAGGGGCACCAGCTTCACGTAAGCGTCCGCCACGATTTCGAACTGGCGGATCTGGTCGACGAGGTCGTTCTCGAGCTGCGCGGTGCTCGCCTGGCGCTTTTCAAATTCAGTCTTCGGGGTCATCCCGCCGGCCTCAGACGGAGAGGTCAGGACGCGATGCGGGAGGCCGTAGCCGAGGAGCAGTCCGACCGTCCTGGTGCGGATGCCCGGGTGCACCATGATCTTGGAGCCTTCCATCGTGAAGGCCACCCCGGACTCGTTGAGGCGACGGGTGATCTCAGTGACGTCCGCCGGCGAGAGGTTGGTGGCGTACAGCGGCACGTGCTTGTTGGACTGGGTGACGGCCATGCCGATCACGCCCGCGCCCACCAGGGCAAGCAGGCCGACCACGACCAGCACCTTCATCTTGGTGCTCATCGCGGTCCACGACGCGAAGACTTTCCCCAGCCCACCGCCACCGGGGCCTTTGCCCGCGGGCATGGGGGCCGAGCCAGTCCGAATGCCGGTCTGAATCCCTGTGGCCATTGGTCGATACCTCTCTAATCGATCTATCTCTGTATTCTACCGGGGACCCTGGGTCGTTGCCATCCTACGGTTGGTTTATTTGCCGCTTTAGACAGGGCATGCCCGGGAGCTCGTTCCCCCGGGCATCCCCTCGCTCTCTTGGAAACCAGGTGAGACTAAATTTGCATCTGGAACAGGGTGGTCGTCGCGGACGAGAGCTTGGACGCGATCTGCGTGGTGAGGTGCAGCATCACTTCCGCCTTGGCGCCAGCAATGGTCATCTCGTGGGTGTTGGACAGCGTGCCGGTGGCCAGCGTCTTGGTGTAGTCGCCAGCCTTCCACTGCGAGTCGTTGGCGTTGTCGAAGAAGGACGCGAACACGTTCTGGAAGGACTCGCCGCCCTTCTCGTCCGCCTTGTCGAGCGTCATCGGCTTGCTGTTGACGGTCGACAGGTCAAGCTTCATGTTGGGGGCGGAGATGGGCGCGAAGGGCGAGTTCATCATTGGCGTGTCCTCCTCAAATCCTCAGTGCGACTCGGTCTTCCTGGCCTAGCGGGTCCCGATCTCGAGACCCTTCATCGCGATGCCCTTCGCGGACTCAACCGCGGTGGCGCTGGCCTCGTAGGAGCGGCTGGCGGCGATCAGGTCGGTCATCTCGGTGATGATGTTGACGTTGGGCATCGCCACGTAGCCCTTCCACTTGCCTTCCTTCTCGGCGTTGGGGTTGGTGGGATCGTACACGTAGCGGAACTCGGCGCCGTCCTGCGCAACGCCGCCGACCTTGACGCCGTTGCCGTTGAACTGCGGACCTTCCTCGTCGTCATCGTCGAGGCCCACCGGCAGCGCGAACGGGCTGGCGTCGCCCGGGGTCACGACGGCGACCTGGCGGCGGTACGGGGTGCCCGACAGCGTCGTCTGCGTGTTCGCATTGGCGATGTTCTGGGAGATGACGTCCATTCGGAAACGCTCGGCGCTCATTGCGCTGGCGGCGATGTCCATGCTCTGGAAGAAGTTCACGCGAGACCCTCCTCTTTGTGTGTGGAACTAAAACTAGCGGCCGCTGTTGTCGATGACGTACTTGAGGGCGCCGAGGTACCCCGAGATCTTCGAGGACAGCGCGTTGTAGAGAATCTGGTTCTTGCCCAGATTGGTCATCTCACGGTTGATGTCGATCTTCCCCTCCTTCGTCTCGACTTCGGCGTCGAGACTGGCGAGCTGGAAGCCACTGGGCCAGCCGCCGGAGTCGGGGTTGTCGTCGGAAGCCTGCTGGCAGAGCTCGGTCAGCTTCTCTTCGAACGCAACCGCCTGCGGGCGGAACCCTTCGGTGTTGACGTTGGCGATGTTGTTGGAGATGACCTGCTGCCGCAAAGTGGCGGCGTCAAGCGCTTTCTCAAGCATCCCAGTCCCGAAGTAGTTGGCAAATGGATCCATCTTGTGGCCTCCCGGAGAAGTATGGCGGAGAACCGAGGCACGACGGGGTTTGAGAGTGCCTCTGAGGCTACTGTGATAATAGCGGGGGCGTGTTAAAAAGATCTTTCCAGCATGTTAACAGGATGTTAAATTTGCCGTCCGAAAGTTACAGATGTTAACAATTGCCAACGATCGCCGCGAGAAACGGCGTAACCACGCCATCGCGCGCTTCTCCGCGAAGGTCGGTGATCCCGCTCCCCGCCGCGCACGGTCGCCTTTACTTTGGTGGAGCGAGCGTGATATACATCAATGGAGAACGGAGGTAGTCTCTGGATGGACCCAATCGACCCCATGAAGGCCATGCCTTTGCAGGGGCTGCCGCTCACGGACGAGGTCGCGCTCACCCTCAAGTCAAAAATCAAGCAAGCCAAGATGGAGACCACGGACACCTCAGGCGAAGCCGAGGACGTCTCCACCTTGAGCCCCGAGGGCGCCCGTCTCGCCAAGCCACAATTTGAAGCGTTTCTCGAGGTCGCCAAGGAGCACGTCTTGAACATGGACCGCGACTCCGAGACCTTCCTGCCGGACGCCACCCAGCGCATGGTTTCGTTCGCCTTCGAGCGCAAGTTCGGCGAAAAATTCCTCAACGACCCGGGCTACCGGCAGATCGAGCAAAAGGTCACCAACTTCATCCTCAACGATCCGGAGAGCCGAACCATGGTCGAGAACATGCTCGACCTGATCCACCTGGAGTCCGGCCAGAGCGCCTGAGTCTCACGCGACATTAAGGATACACCTGCGCGATGGCATAGTGCGCGGTGTCGAGGTGCTCCCGCGCGGCGTCCAGCACGTCCGCCGAAGTGACCTTGCGGATCTGGCGGGGCACCTCGTCGAGCAGCCGGTAACCCATCCCCATGATCTCGTAGTAGGCCAGCCGTGAGGCCTGCGCGCTGTTGCGCTGCAGCGAGATCTCGTAAAGCCCCAGCATGTACTTCTTGGTGCGGCGCAATTCGGCTTGCCCGATGGGGGTCTCCTTGAGCTTTTCCAGCTCTTCGAGCATGGCCGCCCGCGAGCGCTCGCGACGCTCCTCACTGGTCCCGATGTAGATCTTGAACGAGCCCATGTCCCTGCGCGCCTCGTAGGTGCAGTTCACCACGTAGGCAAGCCCCTGCTTGTCGCGCAATTCAATAAAGAGCCGCGAGCCCATGCCGCTCAATACGTGCTCCAGCACGTCGAACGCGAAGTAGCCGTCCGGCCCGAAGGGCGGCGCGTGGAAGCCGATCGACACCGCCACCTGCCGCTTGTCGCGCTTCTCCACGATCTCGCGGGTCTGGCGCAGCGGTCCCTCGCGCGGCGTCGCGGGCAGGCGGACCTTGTGCGGATGGAAATCCTCGAAAGCCTCGATAACCAGGTCGCGGGCCAGCTTCGCGGGCATGTCCCCGACCACCGCGACCACCATCTGCTCGGGGCTGTACAGGAAATGGTGCCATTCGGCGAGGCGCTCCGGGGTGAACGTCTTGACCGTCTCCTCGCGGCCCGGAATCGCGAAGCGGTAGGGGTGCTTCTTGTAGAGGATGCGCTCGCACAGCTCGAGGCAATAGGAGATGGGGTCGTCTTTCTTCTTGGCGATGTCGGAGAGGATGACGGCGCGCTCGCGCTCCGACTCGGGCGCCCCGAACACCGGGTTCATCAGGCAGTCCGCGTAGATCTGCAGGGCCGGCGCGAAGTGCTTGGACAGGCTCGACAGCGTGGCGCCGAACACGTCCTTGCCGGTGAACGGCGCCATGCTCGCGCCCAGGAACTCCAGCTCCGACGCGATCTCCTCGGCGGTTCGATAGCGGGTGCCTTTCATGAGCATGCGCTGCATGAAATGAGTGAGACCCTGCTTCTCCTCCGTCTCCGCGCACAGCCCGCCGCGGAAGTACGCGGCCATGGAGACGATCGGCGTGGAATGGTTCTCCTTCACGATGATGGTCATTCCGTTGGGCGCGCGGAACGAGTGGAGGAAAGAGCCCATCAGCTTCCAACCCGGCCTGCTCCGCGGCCGGGCTCGGTGCGCGGCACGTAAGCCACCGTGCTGCAGTTGCGCCCCACGAGGTACTTCTCGGCCACGCGGACCACGTCGTCGGGGGTCACGTGGTAGAGCTTCTGCACGTACCGCTCGGCCAGCGCGTAATCGCCGAGCATCTCGTAGTAGCCGATCTTGCGGCCCTGGCCCTCGACGGTCTCCTGGGCGAACACGTAGGTGGCCTCGACCATGTTCTTCGCCTTCTGCACCTCGGTCTCTGTCACGCCGTCCTTCACGACGCGGGCGATCTCGGCGGCGACGCCTTCCCGCGCGTCGTCCACGCGGGCCGGATCGAGCGCCGCGTCCACGATGAACAGGCCGGGATCGCGCTCGGCGAAAATGCTGGCCCCGATGTTGGTCACCACGGCGCGCTCCTCGCGGAGCCGACGGTAAAGCCGGGACGAGCGGCCCTCGCCGAGAATGGAGCTGAGAATGTCGCAGGCGAAGGTGTCGTCGTGGAAAACGTCGGGGATGTGCCAGCCGATCTGCATGTGCGCGGTGGCAATGTCGCCCTCGACCTGGAGAAAGCGCTCTTTACGCTGGGCGGGCTCGGGCTCCCGCTCGCGGCGGCGCACCTGGGCGGGCTTCAAATGGCCCAGGACCTGGTCGACTTCACGCACGGCGGTTTCCGCGCGGACGTCACCGACCACCACCACCGCCATGTTGTTGGGATGATAGTACTGGCGGTAGTGCTCCTCCAGCTCCGTCACGCCCGAGCGCAGCACCACGTCCTCGTAGCCGATGATGGGGCGTCCGTAGGGATGGCGGTTGTAGGCCAGTCGCATGAGCTTCTGGAAGCAGTACGCTTCCGGGCGATCCTCGTACATCTTAAGCTCTTCGATGATGACCCTGGCCTCTTTTTCGACCTCGACCGGATTGAGCAGCGGATTGAGAATGGCGTCCGCCTCGATGTCGAGCGCGGTGGAAAAGCACCTCGAGGGAAGGACGATCCAGTAGCAGGTGCAGTCGTAGGAGGTGAAGCCGTTGAGGTAGCCGCCCAGGGAATGGATCTCCTGGGCGATCTTCCCGACCGGGCGGCGCGGCGTTCCCTTAAACAGCATGTGCTCGATAAAGTGGGAGATGCCGGCGCGCTCGTCCGGCTCGTCGACCGAGCCCACGCGCGAGTAGATGGAGAGGCTTACCACCGAGGCCGGGTAGACTTCCTTGACCAGCACGGTCAGGCCGTTGTCGAGCACGTGACGGCTGACATCTGAGGAGAGCAGCGCGGCGGGAACGCCGACCGGACCCTCAGGGTCGTGATGGGTCTCGCTGTTCATCGTGGACGACGGTCCTCCGCATATTAGGGACG
>VGFD01000335.1 GCA_016868975.1 Armatimonadota bacterium
CCTCGCCGGTCACGTACAAGACCTTGCCGCCGCCCCGTCCCACGCCCTCCGCCACTTGCAGCAGCAGGGTCGATTTCCCGATGCCCGGTGGGCCGCCCACCAGGAGCAGCGAGCCGGGGACCAGCCCGCCCCCGGCCACCCGATCGAACTCCGCGACGCCCGTCGTGGCGCGCTTCAAAGAGACCATCTCGACCTCGGACAGCGGCACCGGACGGGCGGAGGCCGTGGTGGGGGAAAGCGATCCTTTGCGGGCCGCGGGCTCGGCCTCCTCGACGAGGGTGTTCCACTCGCCGCAGTCGTTGCACCGTCCCTGCCACTTGAACGCCACCGACCCGCATTGCTGACAGACGTATCGCGAGCGGGCTCGGGCCATTTCAGGAGACCTCCGTCGGGGTTTTGGGCGGATTGGTTTCCGCGGCCCCCCGGACGACCCCTTCGATTCGCTATAATGTAGCGGACGCCGGAGAGTAGCGAGAACGCGCCATCTCCGCGGGCAGGGCAATCTCGCAAGGGCGACAAAGCATGTCAGCGCGAAGCGGGATAGACAAGCCCCAAGACAAGGGAGCGTGACGTACTGGGCCCGGCGATCAGAGGCATCCTCCAGTTAATCTTCGTGATATTTGGAGCCTTTTTCGGATGGGGAATCGCGCAGAACACGCAAGAGTTCTACAACATCCTCAACCCGAACGCGCAGAGGCTGAATGCCCTTGCTTTCCTGTGCCTGGGCGGCCTGGTCGGCCTCGCGGTGGCGCCGGTGGTGGCCAACGCGCTCATCCGCATCATCAACAGCGTGACCGCGAGCCTGGAGAAGCTCTCCCTGCAGCAGATCCTGCTCGGCGCGGTGGGCCTGATCTTTGGCTTGATGATTGCGTTCTTCAGCAGCCTGCTGATGTCCAACATCCCCATCGCGCGCATTCCGGTCGTCGGGGAGTACCTGGCGCCGCTCATCCTCATCCTGGTCACGCTCTTCTGGTCGGTGCTGGGCGCCTTCTTCGGGACGCGAATGGCCGTGGTCCACAGCCTGGGCCAGCTGTTCGCCTCTGGGAACGCGCCGGCCGGGCAGCAGCTCGACCGCATGATGAAGATCCTTGACACCAGCGTGATCATCGACGGGCGCATCGCGGACATCTGCAGATCCGGCTTCGTCGAAGGGGCGCTGATCGTGCCCAGCTTCGTGCTCGAGGAGCTGCAGCACATCGCGGACTCCTCGGACCCGCTCAAGCGCGGGCGGGGACGCCGCGGCCTGAACATCCTCAGCAACATGCAGAAGGAGCTGGGCATCGAGATCTTCAACCGCGAGGTCGAGGGCACCGCGGTGGATGCCAGACTGATCAAGCTGGCCCAGGAGCTGCACGGCGAGCTGATCACCACCGATTACAACTTGAACAAGGTGGCCTCGCTGCAAGGCATCAAGGTGCTCAACATCAACGAGCTGGCCAACGCGGTGAAGCCGGTCGTGCTGCCCGGCGAGGAGATGACCGTGCACCTCATCCGCGAGGGCAAGGAGCGCGGTCAGGGCGTGGGATATCTGGATGACGGCACGATGATCGTGGTCGAGGACGGCTACCGCTCGATTGGCAACACCATCGCGATCCAGGTGACCAGCGTTTTGCAGACGGTGGCCGGCAAGATGATTTTCGCGCGCGCCAAGGCGAACGAGGACAAGAAGATTTCATGACGCGGGTCCTGGCGCTGGTCCTGGGGGCGGGACGGAGCCGCCGCATGGGCGATTGTGTGAACAAGATGCTGCTGACGGCGGGCGGGCGCACCGTGCTGGAGTGGAGCGTGGCCGTATTTGAGCGCTGCCCCCTGGTGGCGCGAATTTACGTGACGGCCAGCGCGGAGGACGTTTCCCAGTATCGGTCCCTGCTCGGAGCATTTTCCAAGGTGGCCGCGGTGATTGAAGGCGGCGCCGAGCGCCAGGAGTCGGTGTATCGGGCGCTGCGCCAGATGCGCGCCGCGGAGTCGGAGAACCCGCTGGTGGCGGTGCACGACGGCGCGCGGCCGATGCTGGCGGACGCCACCCTGGTGCGCCTGCTGCACGAGGCGGAGCGCGCGGGAGGCGCGATTCTCGCGGTGCCGGCCAAAGAAACCATGAAGCGGGTTCAGGACGATATTATTGTCGAGACGGTGCCCCGCGAGTCGCTGATGGCCGCGCAAACGCCGCAAGTGTTTTCCCTCGACGTCTTGCTGGAGGCGCACAAGCGCGCTTCCGAGGCCGGGTTCGTCGCGACCGACGACGCCATGCTGATCGAGCGGATGGGCGGTGTGGTGCGCGTCGTTGCCGGAGATTACGATAATTTGAAAATCACGACGCCGGAGGATCTGGTGGCGCTGCGTGCTGTCCATGGAAGATGATCCGGATCTGGCGGAGCTGGTTGAATACCTCGATGAAGTACTGACCGACTACGCCCGCCACGTGCAGAATATCGGCTCGCTGGGCGTGAATGCGGCGATGCTCATGTACTATCGCGACGAGGTTCAGGAGACGCTGGAGGTTCTGGAGGGCGAGCCGGATTTTGACACTCAGCCTTACTGGCGAAAGACCGTCGAATTGGACAATATCCTGAAAGCCAACCAGCAGGAGTTTGTCAACGAGGTCGGGCACGCCAATTTCAAACAGTACCAGATTATCAATGACCCGCCCCGCGAGCGCTGGTGGTGGTTTTTGAACCGGGAAACCATGTCGCCGCCGCCTCCGCCGGCGTTCTGGCAGTTCTGGAAGAAATAATTATCGCTGGATGCCCTCGACGCGCCACTCGTCGCGGGTGCGATAGAGAAAATAGGTGAGGGCGTGGCCGGAGTGATATCCCGCCCTGGTCGTTGCCCGATGCGCGCCGCGCCACTCGATGGGTCCCATGGTCCAGAGCACGCCCCAGGCGCCGCTGCGCGAATCCTGCACGAGGGATGAGTCCGCGGCCAGGCATTCCGAGACCGGGCGGACGGGGTGCACCTCGTTCAGCCGCTGCAAGATCTCCCGCGAGGGATCGCCGCCGTTCACCGAGACGAAGACCGGCATCCGCCCGCGGTCGGAGGAAAAGCGCGTGAACACCAGCGCGTAGATCGCCGCTTCGTCCGTCGCCAGGGAAGGGTCGCCAGAGTCGGCCCGCAGGACCGATCCCCGCCCGTACACCGCCAGAAGCACCAGCACGCCCAAGAGTAACGCCAGATCGCGCCGCATGATGACCGTCACTTCCTTTCAGAGGATGTTGGTCGCGGGACGCATTCGGTTATTTCGGGCTCCATGCGCAAAAAAAAGAGAGCCTTTCGGCTCTCGGTCTTGCCCGGGCGCGCTCCTATTTCACGAACAGCAGCTCGCGGTAGGTCGGAAGCGGCCACAATTCACTGGAGGTGCGCCATTCCAGCTCGTCGCCCATGTCGCGGAGCTTTGCCATCAGGGGCACGACCTTTTCCTTCATGTACTGGGAGTACTCGAAGGGATCGTCGTCCTTGTGGCTGTCGGCGATGTCCAGCTCATCGAGGGTCTTGTTGAAGCGCTCGACGAGGTCGGCGAAATAGCGGAGCTGCTCCTTGATGGAGTCGCACTTCACGCCCGCCTGCTCGGTGGCGGAGACGGCCTTCGCAAGCCGCTCCTGGTGCGCCAGCGCCGCGGAGAGGATGACCTGGCGGGCCATCAGCACCATCGACTCAGACTCGATGAGGAGTTCCTTCGCGTACTTCTCCATGAAGATGTGCACGCGGCTCTCCACCTCGGTCGGCGTCATCACCTTGTAGGTTTCGAACAGCTTGACGTTCTTCTCGTTGCCCAGGGCGGGAATCGCGGTGATGCAGTCCTTGAGGTTGGGCAGCCCGCGGCGGGCGGCTTCCTCGTGCCACTCGGTGGTGTAGTTGTCGCCGTCGAACACGACGCGCTTGTGCTCTTTGACGATCTTCTGGAGCAGCGGAAGCAGCGCTTGCTGGAGCGCTGCTTTGGAAGGAGTCTGGCCGACGGTCTTCTCCAGCTCGGTGGCGATGTAATCCACCGACTCGGCCACGATCGTGTTGAGGATCGTGCACGGCCAGGCCGGAGACTGCGACGAGCCCACGGCGCGGAACTCGAACTTGTTACCGGTAAAGGCGAAAGGCGAGGTACGGTTGCGATCGCCCGCGTGGCGCGGCAGCGCGGGAAGAACGCTGGCGCCCAGGTTGATCTCGCCGCCGCGCATGGTTTCCTTCAGATCGGCGCGCTCGAGCTGCTCGACCAGGTGGGTCAGCATGTCCCCCAGGAAGATGGACATGATGGCGGGCGGCGCTTCGTTCGCGCCCAGGCGATGGTCGTTGCCGGCGCCCGCCACCGAGGAGCGGAGCAGGTCGCCATGCTTGTCGACGGCGCGGATGACGGCGCACAGGAAGGTCAGGAACTGCAGGTTCATGTGCGTGTCATCAAGGGGATCAAGCAGGTTGACCCCGGTGTTTGTGGCCATGGACCAGTTGTTGTGCTTACCGGAGCCATTCACCCCGGCGAACGGCTTCTCGTGCAGGATGGCCTGCATTCCGTAGCGCGGCGCGACGCGGCGCAGCGTCTCCATGGTAAGCATCTGATGGTCGCAGGCCACGTTGGCCGACTCGAACATGGGCGCCAGCTCGAACTGGCCCGGCGCGACTTCGTTGTGGCGGGTCTTGATAGGCACGCCCACGCGATAAAGCTCGCGCTCCACCTCGGCCATGAAGCCGAGCACGCGGGGCGGGATGGAGCCGAAGTAGTGGTCCTCCATCTGCTGGCCCTTGGGAGGCTTGGAGCCGAACAGCGTGCGGTCGCAGGTCACCAGATCGGGGCGCGCATAGTACAGGTTGCGATCCACCAGGAAGTACTCCTGTTCGCAGCCGAGGGTCGCGGTGACGCGATTCACGCCGCTGTCAGTGCCGAACAGCTTGAGCAGGCGGATTGCGTGCTTGCTGAGCGCGTCCATCGAGCGCAGCAGCGGTGTCTTCTGGTCGAGCGCCGCGCCGGTCCACGATACGAAAGCGGTGGGGATGACGAGCGTCACGTGGTTTTTGCCGCGCATCAGAAATGCCGGGCTGGTGGCATCCCACGCGGTGTAGCCGCGCGCTTCGAAGGTGGCGCGGATGCCGCCGGAGGGGAAGCTGGAGGCATCGGGCTCGCCCTGGACCAGCTCCGACCCGGACAGAGAGAAGTGCATGCCGCCGTGCCCGTCGGGGACGATGAATGAGTCGTGCTTCTCGGCGGTCGAGCCGGTGAGCGGCTGGAACCAGTGCGTGTAGTGGGTGGCGCCGTTCTCGATCGCCCAATCCTTCATTGCGGAAGCCACCACGTCGGCGACTTCCTGGGACAGCGGCTCGCCCTGCTCGATGGTGCGCATCAGGGACTTGAGGGTGCTCTTGGGGAGACGCTGGCGCATCTCCGCAATGCTGAATACGTCTGCGCCGAAGAACTCGTCCACCCGCTCAACGGGCTTCTTCCCGTTCGCCAGGCTGGAACCGTTGCCGTTGGTGGCGTGGCGGTCGGTCCACGAAATGGCCGCGGTGATCGCGCCGTGTCTGGTTTCGCTGGAACTCATAATAGGAATCGTACTCCCCAGAGCAAAAATTTAGGCCAGATGCCCATAAGACCGCGCTCGTTTCGACGGGATGGGAGTGGGTCCTCCTTTCTCGGATCTTCACCCGTGCAGGGGTCGGCACGCGCCACCATTGTTTCAGCGGCCCGCTGCGCGTCCTGTCTCCCGGCGGATTTCTCCGGGGAGGGGAGCGCATCTGGCTGGCGAATGGCGATTCACCCATTCCACCGACGAGGGGGATCCCCCAATGGCACTGAGCCGACGTGAATTTCAGCTTCTCCAGGACCGCGTGTCCAAGCTCGAATCCCAGGTGCGCAGCCTGGAGACGAAGTTCCAGGTGTTCGAAAAGAACTACAAGGGAGACAACCTGCTGCGGCTGCTCAAGGAAGCCGAGGAGCAGGAGAAGGCGCGCAAGGATCGCGAGAGCATCCTGTAGCCCCAAATCGGCTTGATCGTGGCGCGCGACACGTCCGGGTCAGTTGTTGTCCCGTAAGGGCGCTCCGCAAAATAACAAATCGTATTTTATTCAAAAGCACGGTCAAGAAGGATCGACGGTGTAGTTCCACTCACCGTGGAAGCGATGGCGCTTCAGTGGAATCGTCTCCATCTCGGCGTCCGTGACTCGAATCTTCGTCGGGTACTCCGCCTCGTCAAGCATTGCGTGCACTTTAAGTCCCG
>VGFD01000336.1 GCA_016868975.1 Armatimonadota bacterium
GATCCTGAGCCGGGCGCGTGGACCACGTTCCGCGGGCAACCGTTGAAGGTGCGCCGGGTGGTGCCCGTGGAGGGTGAGGCGTCTTTGGTGGGGCAAGAGGTGCGACCTGGGACGATTGTCGAGGTTGTACGCGACGGTCCCCTGGTAGGCACTGGCGAGGGTCGCGTCATACGACTGGCCGACGTGCAGCCGGCCGGCAAGAAATGGATGAGCGGCGCACAATTCGCGGCTGGTTATCGGCCGACGGTGGGCGAGAAATTGGAGTGAGCAATATGAGAGTGTTGGCGATGGTGCTGGTGGCCCTGTGCGTGTGGGCGCTTCCCCTGGCGGCGAAGCCTTCGGTGCTGGATGAGGATCAGTCCGGCGCGGTCTCGCCGGCGGAAAAGGCCGGCGTGCAGGCGGTCATTTGCGATCTGTTCGTGGCGTATTACAACCGCGACGTGGACCGGGTGGTGGAAATTGAAAAGGGCGCCATTGAGTCCAGCGCGCTGGCCTACGAGAAGCAGGGCAAGGGGAAGGCGGACGACGTCCGCGACGCCTTCCGCGAGGGCGCGCGGGACGTGCTGTCCCACAAGGACTTCGCCATGGAGCCGCTGCGCCTGGAGGACGTGCGGTACAAGCACAGCAAGGGCCGCATCGTGGTGAGCAGCGTGGTCCCGATTATCGCCACCAACAAGGTGACGCTGGCCGCGAGCGGCCTGCAGGTGCGGCTCTCCATCAGCACGCTGGTGTTCGAGAAAAAAGGTAATCGCTTCGAAATCGTGGCGATGCAGATTCACTAAGTGGTCCGCGGCGCAAGTCTGATCATGAATTGGAGCCACGGCGCGGACCACTTAGCCCCAAATCGGTTTGATCGTGCCGCGCGACACGCCCGGGTCAGTCGTTGTCTGAGTAAGGCGAAGCTACTTGTGTCGCGCGCCACTAAGGGCCATGGCGCTCATTGTGAGCGAGACCGTTTCTCGACCGCTCGGCACTGGTGTTGACCCAAGGGAACGATTGCAGGAGCCGCGCTCTCCAGGGAGGCGGCTCCTCCGGTGTTGATCAATGGAAACCGGCCTCGAAGCAGGCCGTAAAACGATGGAGGATCGGCCTGGCCGCCCCGCGACGATGAAAATGAATTTAAAGGACATGCTCCCCGAGGAGCTGGAGGCCTGGGTGGTCGCGCAAGGCGAGAAGCCGTTCCGCGCGCGGCAGCTCATCCGCTGGATGTACCAGAAGTGCGTGGCGGATTTTTCGGAGATGACCGATCTCTCGAAGGAATTGCGCGCAAAAATGAGCGCATCGGCGGAACTGCCCTCACTGGAATTGATCACGCAGCAGCACTCGGCGCAGGGAGACACGGAGAAATTCCTGTTTCGGCTGCCGGACGGGAACGCGGTGGAAACGGTGCTCATGCACTTCGACGAGCACCTGGGCCCGGGCCGCGCCACGCTGTGCATCTCGACGCAGGTGGGGTGCGCGATGGGTTGCGTGTTCTGCGCGTCGGGCCAGGCGGGCGTGCTGCGCAACTTGAGGACGTGGGAGATCACCGAGCAGGTGGTCCAGGTGCAGCGCGCCATCATGCCGCGCGGCGAGCGGGTGGCCAACGTGGTGTACATGGGCATCGGCGAGCCCCTGGCCAACTACGCGAACACGCTGCGCAGCCTGCGCCTGTTGAACCACGCGGAGGGACTGGCCATCGGGATGCGGCACATCGCGGTGTCGACTTCGGGGATTGTGCCGAATATCTTGAAGCTGGCCCGGGAGAAATTCCCGCTGCGGCTGGCGATTTCGCTGCACGCGCCCAACGATGAACTGCGCACGAAGCTGGTGCCGATCAACCAGGTGTATCCGCTGGCGTCCCTGATGGATGCGTGCCGCCAGTATTACGATCTCACCGGCCGGCGCATCACCTTCGAGTACGTGCTGATTCGCGACGTAAATGACGACGCGGCGCTGGCCCACCAGACGGGCCAGTTGCTGCAGGGCATCCACAGCCTGGTGAACATCATCCCGCTGAACCCGGTGGAAGGCTACGAGGGTCAGCGCCCCTCGAACAATAGAATCCGAGAATTTCAACAGATCATCGAATCCTACGGCATCAAGACGACGGTTCGCCAGGAAATGGGCACCGACATCGACGCCGCCTGCGGCCAACTCCGCCGCAAGGCCACCCAGATCCTGAGCGGCCGAACCCTCTCAGCATCCCGCCGCGCGGCCCGAGCGTCGTGACCACAGCCCCCACGCCCCGCGGCGCGCCCTTCCGCTGTCCCTCGGCCAGCCGCCTCACAACTTTAGCCACCCGACGGCTAAATTACCCTAATTGTAGCCACTCCGTGGCTAAATTCTCTCCCCGCCCCTCGCGCCGCTTCATAGCTTTAGCCACCCGGTGGCTAAACTTCCCCCAATGTAGCCACCCGGTGGCTAAATTCACCGCGTCTCCCCCAGGTTTAGCCATTCGGTGGCTAAACTACCCTAATTGTAGCCACTCCGTGGCTAAATTCTCTCCCCACGCCTCGCGCCGCTTCATAGCTTTAGCCACCCGGTGGCTAAACTTCCCCCAATGTAGCCACCCGGTGGCTAAATTAACCGCGTCTCCCCCAGGTTTAGCCATTCGGTGGCTAAACTACCCTAATTGTAGCCACTCCGTGGCTAAATTCTCTCCCCACGCCTCGCGCCGCTTCATAGCTTTAGCCACCCGGTGGCTAAACTTCCCCCAATGTAGCCACCGGGTGGCCAAAATCGTGGAGGCCGGCGGCCAGTGAGCGATCGTCTTGCCCGTGGTCACGAGAAGGGTCGGGAGATGCTGGGCCACCGCTGGGACCGGGTTGTCGAGGCGGTGGAGAAGGCGGGGCCGGATTTCGCCCGCTACGTCACCGAGTTCGCTTACGGCGAGGTGTACCCGCGGCCTGGCCTGGACCTGCGCTCCCGCGAGCTGGTGTCGGTCACCTGCCTCACGATCCAGGGGCTGAAGCCGCAGTTGAAAACCCACTTGATCGCGGCGCTCAACGCGGGCATCACGCCCGATGAATTGCAGGAGTTATTTATTCACCTCGCGCTGTACACGGGTTTTCCGGTGGCGCTGTTCGGCCTGACGACCGCTCGTGAGGTGCTTGAAGAGCAGGGGCTGGTTTAGGTTTAGTACCGACTAATCCACTGCCGATCATCCTGGTCTTCATTTGACAAAAAGAAGGTCAAAATGATCGGCAGCGACCGACGGCAGGCTACGCCGCCGGCCGCAGCGTCGCCGCGATGACCCGCAACAGCTCTTCCCCCTGGGCCGGGTTCCCGGTCGCAATCTCCGCCCGCCCCTGCGCGGCATTCACCCGCATGAAAAACTCCAGCACGTCCTGCACGAATACCTTGACGTAAATCCAGTAATCCGCGTCCTGTGAATCCATCGACCCCGGAATCACGGTGGGCCGCTCGTTGTCCACGTACATCTTGAACTCCATGAAGCCGCCCTCAGAGCCCGAAATCGCCGCTCCCGGAACCGGCCCCGCCAGCGCCCGGGAGAATCCGCGGAGCAGCGGGTCCGGGTCCGAGCCGTCCAGGCGCTCCAGGTAGCCGCTGCTGAAGGCCTTGGGCTCCTGGATCGGGAGCAGCAGCCCCAGGTTGAAGGCGGTGCGCTCGTTGTCGGCCGGTGAGAGCTTGAAGATGGTCCACGCGGCGGGCACCTCCGAATCCCACTGCGCCTCGGACAGCGGGCGGCGCTCGACCAGCTCGGCCTTGCAGGCGAAGACCTGGACGTGCTTGCCGTCCCCGAACACGGAGAACTCGGTGTCGCTCGACGTCGCCGTGGACGAGCGGGTCCGCGCGCTTCCCCGCTCCAGCGAGCGCTCTGCGTGGCGGGCCGCGTTGCGCTTCGCGCGCATCCAGGAAATCATCCCGAGCAACAGGAGTATCCCCGCCAGGGCCACAAGGAGCCACACGCGGTAGGGGAGGACGTCGAGAAACGGGGTGAGCGACGGGTCAAGCATGGCGGCACCATTCGTGCCCCCCCCTCGCGGAGCCCTCCCGTTCCTCCGCGCCATCCGAAGCAACTCAGGGGAGGGCGCCGATGAAACTCGAAAAGCTGCTCGACAGGTGCAAGAAGCTGAGCCGTCCGTACCGGGTGACCGACGGCGAGGGATTCCGGCTCAAGGACGTCGATCCCGGCGACACCGCGGGCTTCAGCGACGAGGACAAGCCGCAGGCCAAAGAGGCGCTGCAGGTAGGCGTGCAGGCCCTGGCCACCTTCCAGGAGATGCTCTACGCCGACGACCGCTGGGGAATGCTCCTCATCTTCCAGGCCATGGACGCGGCCGGCAAGGACGGGGCCATCAAGCACGTCCTGTCCGGCGTGAACCCGCAGGGCTGCCAGGTCTTCTCCTTCAAGGCGCCCTCCGCCGAGGAGCTCGATCACGACTTCTTGTGGCGCTGCTCGAAGAGCCTCCCGGAGCGCGGGCGCATCGGCATCTTCAACCGCTCCTACTACGAGGAAGTCCTTGCGGTGCGCGTCCATCCGGAATTCCTGAAGGCCCAGAAGCTTCCCAACGAGGTGCAGGGCAAGAAAATCTGGGAGGAGCGCTTCGCGGACATCCGCGCTTACGAGCGCTATCTTGCACGGAACGGCTTTGCCATCTGCAAGTTCTTCCTGCACCTGTCCCGCAAGGAGCAGAAGAAGCGCTTCCTGGCACGGCTGGACGATCCTGACAAGAACTGGAAATTCTCCGTTTCCGACGCGAAAGAACGCGGCCATTGGGACGACTACATGCAGGCCTACGAGCAGATGGTGCGGGGCACGGCCAGCAAGCAGGCGCCCTGGTACGTGGTCCCGGCCGACAACAAGTGGTTTACCCGCACCGTCGTGGCCGCCGCGGTCATTGACCGGCTCGCGTCACTGAATCTGGCATTCCCCAAAGTGGATGACAAGAAAAAAGCCGAGCTGGAGGAAGCCCGCAGGCTCTTGATGAGCGAATAAAATGAGCGAATAAAAAAAGGAGGCAAATTGCCTCCTTTCCGCCAGGGCCTTGTTACTGCTTGACCTGCACCTTGGTGGCGAACAGGGTGCCCATCTTGTCCTTGCTCCACCACACGGTGGCGTTGCCATCGATGGCCGGCTTGCCGATCACTTCGGTCTTGCCGAGGTCGAAAGCAATCACGTACTCCTTGCCGTCGGCGCGGACGGTGAACAACTTGCGGCCCCAGTGGGTGACCACGCCGGTGACCGAGCCTTTCTCAGGCAGGTCTTTGTTGGTCACGGAGTTCTTGGCGGTCTGGGGCACGTAGATCTTGGTGGCCCACAGGTTGCCGTTCTTGGCGGCCAGCCATTCCACGGTCGCTTCTCTGTCGACCTGGGGCACGCCGTCCACGACGCACTTGGAGAAGTCGCGCTCGAACTCCCAGTTCTTGCTGCCGTCGCGGATGGTGATCTTGCCCTTTTCGATCTGAGTGATGGTGCCGCTGACCTTGCCCTTGGTGCCGGCCTTCGGCGCCTCAGCATTGGCGGCCAGGCTGGTGGCGAGCGCCAGTACCAGGACCGCGAGGGCCACGGAAAGATTACGAATCATTACGGTCATTGCTTGGACTCCATTTCGATTTAGGTTCGCCCCGGAAGGGCGAAAGGCGCTCGCGAAAATCCAGTTCGCTCCCGCGCCCCGAGTCTACGGGAACCGCCACAAACTTCCTGTCTGGGCCTGGAACTCAGTAAGGCCAGCGCCAGTCGCGGACCTCCGGCATGTCGTCGCCCACTTCGCGGATGTAGTGGGCGTGCTCGATCAGCTTGTTGTGCAGCCACTGCTTGGCATGCGCCCCGATGCGCTGGAGCCGCGGCACGCGGTCGATCACGTCGTCCGCGAGGCTGAAGCGGTCGATCTCGTTTTGCACGCACATGTCGAAAGGCGTCGTGGTGGTGCCCTCCTCCTTGTAGCCGCGCACGTGCAGGTTGTTATGGTTGGCGCGGCGGTAGGTGAGGCGGTGGATCAGCCAGGGATATCCGTGATAGGCGAACACGATGGGCTTGTCCACCGTGAACAGCGAGTCGAAATCGCGGTCGCTGAGCCCGTGCGAGTGCTCGCCCGGGGATTGCAGGGTCATCAAGTCCACCACGTTCACCACGCGGATGCGCAGATCCGGGAAGTGCTGGCGAAGGAC
>VGFD01000337.1 GCA_016868975.1 Armatimonadota bacterium
TCCGGACACTCGGTCGGCATCACGAAAAGCCGCTCGTTACCGGTCCGCTTTGACTCGATGACCGACAGAACTTCCGGAATCACCGCGCCGGCCTTGTGCACCACGACGGTGTCCCCGATGCGGATGTCCTTGCGACGAATCTCGTCCTCGTTGTGCAGCGTCGCGCGCTTCACGATGGTGCCGGCAATCTCGCACGGCGTCAGCACCGCGACCGGCGTGAGCGCGCCGGTGCGCCCCACCGACACGATGATATCCTCCAGCGTCGTGGTCACTTCGGTGGCCGGCAATTTATACGCGATCGCCCAGCGCGGCGAGCGCGACACCGCGCCAAGGTCCTTCTGCTGCTTGTATGAATTTACTTTGATTACGATGCCGTCAATCTCATAATCCAATTCCTCGCGACGCTCGTGCCACAATAAGCAGTGCGCGATGGCCGCGTCGATGCCGCGCACCACGACGGTCTCGTGGTTCACTGGAAATCCCAGGCGCTTCAACAATTCCAGCGCCTCCTTGTGGGCGGTCACCCCGGGAATCGCCCAATCGAGCCCGTACACGAAAATCAGCAGGCCGCGCTTCGCGGTAATCCGCGGATCCAACTGGCGCAGCGAGCCCGCCGCGGCATTGCGGGGATTCGCGAAGCGCGGCTCGCCCGCCGCCGCGCGCGCCTCGTTGGTGGCCTCGAACGCCGTCCAGGTAAAATACACCTCACCGCGCACCACGAGGTCCCGACTCTCCTGGAGCCGCAACGGCAGGTTCTTGATCGTGCGCAGGTTGTGGGTGACGTCCTCCCCGCGCAAGCCGTCGCCCCGGGTGGCCGCCTGGGCGAGCGCGCCGTTCTCATACGTCAGGCTGATCGCCAGCCCGTCAAATTTCAGCTCGCAGACGTACTCGACCTCATCAACGCCGAGACGCTTGCGGACGCGCTCGTCGAACGCGCGCAGGTCCGCCTCGTCGAACGCGTTGGCGAGACTCAGCATGGGCACCTTGTGCTCGACGACCCCGAACGCGTCGACCGGCTGGCCGCCAACCCGCTGGGTGGGCGAATCGGGCGTGATCAGCTCGGGATGCGCCTGCTCCAGCGCCTGCAACTCCCGAAACAGGCGGTCGTACTCCACGTCCGCGACCTCCGGCTGGTTGAGGACGTAGTAGCGGTAGTCGTGACGGCGGATCTCCTCACGGAGTTGCTCGATTCGTTCAGCGGGGGGAGCGGACTGCATGGACAACGCCTCTCGCAGGGATGGAGGCGAGGCTGTTCGCCTCAGATGGGCGCCGCTCCCTCCGGGATCTCCTGCAGAGCGTGGAACACTACTGCTCCGCATCCGCCTGAAATTCCGACGTATCGTCAAACGGCCGCGCGCCGCGCTGCGGCAATTCGCCGGATTCGTAGGCGCCCTCCTTGCTGCTGTCGTTGTTGTCGCGCGGCCCGCGGCGCACGAATTCCTCGGTGGGGCGGTAGGCCAACGACTCCGAGGTGGGCGCCGCGAAGGACTCCGCGGCCGCAATGCGCGCGCGGGTGTCCTCCTGGGCAAATACGAAGCGCATCTCGCCCAGCGCGATGCTGTCCCCGTCGCTCAGCAATTGCTCCTGGACCCGCATCCCGTTCACGAAAACGCCGTTGCGGCTGGCCAGATCGCGCACCAGGCAGCCGTCCATCAAGCGCTGCAGCTCCGCGTGGCGCCGCGAGATGGAAGCATTGTTCAGGGTAATGTCATTTTCCACGCCGCGGCCGATGTGCACCATGTCCTTGATGAGCGCAAAGCCAGTGCCGAAACCCGAGGCCGGTTTCAGCCATCCCCAGGTCTCGCTGACCCGCGAAGTGGGAATCTCCATGACCGGCACCGCCGGCGCCTCACGGCGCGCGCGGGACAACGAATAGGCGATCAGTTGGGAGATGAAGATGAACATGGCGACAACGACGGCGGCAAAAATCGGCGGCAGCGAGGCGCGGGCCTGGACAAATTCCGCGACCCAGATGCCGGCCAGCAAGCCCGCCAGCAATCCCACGGCGTGAAACATCAGCCTTCTCACCATGTCACGGTACCATCGCCTTCACGGCCGTCCAGCCGCCATTGTCGAATTTCAAAAGGTGCCAGGGAGAGACGGTGCCGGCCCACACGCTTCCAGTAACGCCGTTGTATGCGGCGGGACTGGCCAGCCGGCGGGTCATGCCCGCGGCGGTCCACTCGCCGGGCTGCTCCGCGGCACGGGCCCAGGCCATCACCGCATCGTATCCGGCCGCGCCCGCGTACCCCGGCTTCGCGTCGCCAAACGCGCGGGAATACGCCGAGCGAAAACGATCCGCGTCAAGATCCGCGGGCTCCGGCGCCAGTGGGCTCACCACGAAAATCTTCCCACCGACTTCACTGGCCGCATCCGCGTGGAGGCCGGGACCGGCCAGCAGCCCAACCGCAAGGCCCGCGCGTCGCGCCGCTTTCGCCCAGCGCGCCGAGGGCATCGGATCGCCCAGCAGCACCACGAGATCCGGGCGCGACGACAGCAGGCCGGCCGGTACTTCTCCACTCTCGTCCACCGAGTACATTTTGACGTCTTCGTCACGGCGCCCGACGCGAAGCGCCTGCAACACGCGCTCCCCGCCCTCCGCCGGCCAGCCCTTGACCACTACCAGCGCCAGCCGCTGCGGCGCGATCTCGGTGACGGCGGCCACCAGCGCCTTTTCAACCGCCTGAGGCTGCGGCGCGACGCTGATTTCCGCGCCGCTCCGCGAGGCCGCGGCAATGAAGGGGATTTCCACCTGCCGATAGGCATCAACCAGCCCGGTCAGACTCGCGCCCACCCAGCCAATGGCGCTGAGCGCGCTTTGATCGCGGGCCACCTGGGAGAGATATTTTGGATCCGGCTCGGCCGACACCGCGTTCGGCGAGGCGTTCGCCACGAAGCCGTATTCCCCCAGCGACAGGATGAGGCGCTTGCCCTGCACGCCGCCCTGCTTGTTCAAATCACGCTGGGCCAGCGCGGCGCCGCGCACGAAGTCCGCGCCCGAAGTGCCGCTGGGAAACACCAGCTGCACGGTCACCGTGGGGACGCCGCCCAGCAGCGCCAGGCCGTTGTCGTAGCCGATCAGCGCCAGG
This sequence comes from Armatimonadota bacterium, assembly GCA_016868975.1. GTDB lineage: Bacteria > Vulcanimicrobiota > Xenobia > RGZZ01 > RGZZ01 > VGFD01. The sequence goes on from VGFD01000337.1 coordinate 3,090, forward strand.
CCATCGGAGGGGGTTTTCCAGCGGATTCCCTCGAGCGCGTCCACGGCCTCGCCCACCCGCCCGGCGGACAGCGCGTCGAGCGCCTTGTGGGTATTGTCCTCGGGCAGGTCGGGCGCCTGTGGCGTTTCGGTCGGCCCGGGCCCCGGGGTGAGCTGGCTGATCACCCAGCGCTGAAATTCGGGGATCTGCACGTACGCGGCAATGCCGCCGGCCCCAATCACGAACAACGCCGCCAACCACAGGAACGCTCGAATTCCGGCGCGCGACTTGCGTGGCACGCGCGCGGGCACCGGCACCGGCAGCGGCGGTACAGGCGCGGCCGGTCTGGGCGGCGCCAGCGCTTGCAAGGGCTGCACCGCCTGCTTCAGCGGCGCGGGCGGGGTGGCCTTCGCGGCCGCCTTGGGCGGAGGGGCCGGCTTCTGGATAGCGGGCGGCGCCACCGCTGGCGGGACCGGGCGCGCCGGGGGGGGAGTCGGACGCGATACCGGCGCAGTCTTGGGCGCCTCCGGCGGCATTGCCGGGAGAGGCGCGCTGCGCACTCCGATGAGCGCTTGCAATGCGCGCTTCATGTCGAGCGCGGTCTTGTAGCGCATTCTCTGGTCCGAGGCGGTGGCCTTGTCCAGAATCGCCGCCATGCCGGCCGACACGCTCGGATTAAGCTCGCGCACGCTGGGCAGATTGAAAGGGGTCTGGGTCTCACTGGGATCGCGGCCGGTAAGCAGCTGATGGAGGGTGACGCCCAGCGAATAGATGTCCGAGCGCTGATCGGTCTGCCCGGTGTACTGCTCGGGCGGCGCGTAGCCCGGCGATCCGATGCGCATGGTGTCTTTTTTCTTGAACGGATCGAAGTGGCGTGCAATGCCGAAGTCGATGAGCTTCACGACGCCGCGGGAAATCATGATGTTGGAAGGCTTGACGTCGCGGAAGATGATTTGCGGCGTCTGGCAGTGCAGATAGTACAGCACCGTGGCGATTTCAATTGCCCAGCTCACTACCTGACTTTCCGGAAATCCCTGCGGATGGCGCAGCAGCATCTTGCCGAGGTCTTCACCCTCAACGTACTCCATCACGAAATAATAGCGGTTACCATGCACAGACTGGTGGATAACTTTAGGCAGGTTGCGGTGCTGCAACCGCTGCATGAGAAGCGCTTCGCGCAAGAAGTGATCAACCGCGCGCTTCTGATCTTCCGGGTCACGATAGGAAACCGTCATTTCCTTCAGCACCCAGTGCGCCTGATCGCCGGGTCGGGTTCCCTGGGTGCGGCGACACAAATAAATATTACTCATTCCGCCCTTCCCAAGCAGGCGGACGATCTGGAATTTGTTATCTATGGTGTCGCCCGGGTTCAGCATCTCGTCATGGCCGCAAAATATAATAGTAGATGGCGAGGAGCGCCCCGCTCATCAGGGTCAACAGAAATATTCCGAGAGCCCAGTTCCAGACCGAGTTCTCTCCGCTCTCCTCGTGAAATGCGTCGGCCGCGCCGTCCCAGGCGGAGCTCTTCGCGCCGCGTCCCTTGGGCGCGTTGGGGGTCTTGACGGCCTGCGCCAGGTTTTTTTTCAAGTCGGCCAGGGTGGCGAAGCGATCACGCGGGTCGATCTCCGTGCAGCGGTGCACGATGTCCTCGACCGCCGGGGTGATATTGGGATTGATCTCCTCGATCGGCTCCAGCGCGAAGGGCGACAGGGCCGGATTGCGGCGGGTCAGCATGTGGTAGAGCATGGCGCCCAGGCTGTACACCAGCGAGCGCTGGTCGAAGGCGCCATTTTCGGAGAACTGCTCGGGTGAGGCATAATCCAGGGAGCCCACCCGTTGCTGGGAATCCGGTCCGCCGGTGGCAAACAGGCCGGCCAGGCCCAGGTCGATGATTTTTACCGATCCGGATTTTGAAACCAGGATGTTCTCCGCGGTCAATTCCCGGAAGAACACCGCCGGCACCTTGTTGGACATCAGGTAGGTGATTGCTTCCAGGATCTGGCCCAGGCAGTTGAGCGCCTCCCGTTCGGAGAGCGGCATGGCGCGGCCGCTGAGCATCTGGCCGAGCGGCGTCCCGTGCACGTATTCGCGCACGATATATAGATTATTGCCCTCGATGAAGAAGTCGAGCACCTTGGCGAGGTTGGCGTGGGAAAGCTGCGACAGCCGCAGCGCTTCTGCCTGAAACTGCGCCATGACGCGATTCTTCTCGTAGTTGTCCACCGCGAGAAGCTGCATCTCGCGCACCGCCCACACGCGGCCCGTCAGGTGCTGATCCTCTACCAGGTAGACGTTGGCGTGGCGCGACTGGTTGAGGACCTGCACGATTCGGTAGCGGGCACGCAGCACGACGCCGGGCTGGATCGTCGGAGGCAAGCAGGGCTCCTAGGCAGGGGCCGGCACAGCCGGCGCCTCCATGGTCTTGACGGCCAGCTTCGCGGCCTGTTTCCAGGGCTTTAGCGCCCGTGTCATCACGGGCACCTAGGGGGTCTCGGAGAACAAGCGTCCTCCGAATTTCTCCTTGATGAGGTCGTCGTAGCGGTTGGCCTGGGTGACGACCACGCGGAGCGCAGTGGTCAGCTCATCCTCGTCCAGGAAGTCCCCCAGCAGGTTGTGCACGAACCACACGCTGCGCTCGACCTCGCTGTAGGCAAGGTGTCCGAACAGGAGGTGGAAGTTCTCGGTGACCAGGAACCGGGTGAGGTCGGAAGAAACCGGGACATCGGTGTTGGTGATGGAGAAGATGCGCACCACGCTCTTGTCGTCGCTCCACGGGCGCGGGCAGACGAAGACCCGGGCCGACTCGAAGGAGACGCGATAGTCACCCTCGGCGTCCACGTCAACGTTGCCCATTTCGTTTCGCAGGTAGGACTCAACCCGCTCTCGGAGAAGGTTGAGCGCGGTGGTCTCTGGAATCGGGATCACGCTCCCCACACGGTGCCCACCGGGCCCATATGATAGACATACGTTCGTACTTCGCTGTGATTTCGGGCCACGAGTGACATTCCCTCCGCATCGTGCTTTGCCACCACTC
>VGFD01000338.1 GCA_016868975.1 Armatimonadota bacterium
TGGGCTACGTTTCTGGCTCCCTCCGCCGGCGGAGCGCCTCGATCTCGGCCTCCAGCCTCACGCGGCGTTCCTGCTCGGCTTCCAGCGCCGCCGCCGCCTCGGCGGCCCGCTGCTCGGCCTGTTCGGCCTGTGCCCTTGCTCGGGCGGCGTCCTCCTGAGCTCGGGTGGCGTCCTCCTGATCTCGGGCGGCTTCCTCCTGGGCTCGGGCGGCGCGCTCCTCCGCCTGCCGTGCATGCTCCTCGGATTCCCGTCGGGTCGGCAGCAGAAGGCCGCGCGCGGGGTCGAATACCCGAAGGCGGTCGTCCACGATGCGCACCTCGATCCCCAGCGTCGTGCTATGAAACGAATTGCCGGCCACCGGAAGGTACTCGCCGCCTTCAAGTCGCCAGGCGCGCAGATTCGGGGTCAGGTAGTCCCGCAGCGGATCGAACACCACGTACTCGGTCACGCCAAGCAGTGCGTAAAGTCCCTTTTTCTCGCCCATGTCTTCGGTGCGGGTGCTGCGGGAGGTCACCTCGACGATGAAATCGGGCGCCTTGCCTTCCTCCCAGATCTTGTAGCTTTCCCGCTCACCGCGAGGAACTTGCAGCGCGACCAGCACGTCCGGCGAGCGGTGCTTGTTGCCATCGCCCTCCTCGTAGAGCATCAGGATGTTGCCGCTGACGTAGACGTCGGCGCGCTCGCGGAAGTACACCTCGAGCCCGTGGATCAGGTCGATGATCTGGTCGCGATGAACGTCGGTCGCACCCAATGGTTGCCCGTCCGACGTGGGATATTCGACGTGCCCGTGTACTCTCACCCAACCTCATGATTCGACCACGGCCTCATGATTCCCCTTGGACCCTTTCACCCCAACGGTGACCGGCCGAAGGACCACGGCCACCTACCCAGAATCCCAGCCGACCACCAGGAACTTCAGTTTAGAGGAACCGCCCATGAGACTTGCGACGCTGCTGTTCATCCTGCTGCTTGCCCTGCCCGCGCACGCCGACCAGCCTGACCTGTGGAGCAACGACTCGCCGTACGTGAAGACGCTGGCGCACTATTACCTGTCCGACCCGGTGAAGGTCATCACCGTCGCCCAGTCCATGCGGGCGCCGCTGGACGTGCACGGCGTGTTCTACCTCGCCAGCCACAGCGCACGGTCGGAGATGGAGATGGAGTTGTGGCGCATGCGCCTGGGCAACGCCACCTACGAACAGATGCTGGCCGCCACCAACGTCGATCCGGCCTCCTTGTTCATCGACGTCAGCGGCGCCGCGCTCCCGGTGGACCTGCAGCGGGCTTATCGGCAGCTTGACGAGCACCGCAAGAATCCAGCGTATGCGATCGTCCTCTACAACGAGGAAGTGATGCGGCTTATCGGCGTGAAGTTCCTGGTCAGCGACATGCGCATGCCGCTCAAGCAGGTTTTCACCCTCATGTCCGACGGGCAGCCGGTGGAAACCATCATCCAGGCCGCCGTGTCCGCCAATCCCTGGGTTGCGACACCGCCGCCGGCCACCGCCGTGCAGGTCAATGGCGTCGCCGCGCCGGTCGCCGCGTATTTCTTCGGCGAGCCGCACGTATATCTCACGGTGTATTCGCCCAACAGGGCCGGCAGCGCGTATCCCGCGCTCACCCCGGGCGTGTACGTCATGGGTTTTCTGCGCGTTGAAGGCAGCTACGTCAAGGGGGCCGCCGTGCCGGCCGCTTACGCTGGCCAGGACATCGGCTCCACGCCCTGGTTCAAGAACATGTGCAACCTGTATTTTCCGGCCTGTAAGAAGCAGGGGTGGGCTGGCAACGACGTGCCGGCCGCGGTGCAGCAACTCGGGCGGCGGTCGCAGCCAGCCGCCGCGAGGCGGCTCTAAAAAGGCAGGAAGGTTCCCGCTCCGCGGACAATCGCAGCGCCCATGATCCGCATCGTATTGCTTCTTTTTGTTCTCCTGGCCGGCCCGGCGCTCGCCCAGGACCAGACCACCATGAACCGCCAGGCCGAGGATGATTTCAAGAAGGCCGACACGGCGCTCAACCAGACCTACAAGAAGGTCATCGCCGCGCTGAATGGCCCAACGAAGAGCAAGCTGGTCACCGCCCAGTTCCTCTGGATCAAGTTTCGCGACGCCGAGGCGAAGGCGTACGCTTCCCAGGCGGAGGGCGGCACGATGTACCCGCTGCTTTATTTCGGGAGCATGTCCAGCTCCACGCGGGCGCGCACGCAGCAGCTCAAGAACTGGCTGATTGGAAATTGACCATGCGAATCTTCTTGATTTTCTTGTTCCTCCTGGCCGCGCTTCCGGCCGGCGCCCAGACCGTCGACCTGGTGCCGCCCGAAGTGCGCTGGAACTACACTCCGACGGAAATCGAAGCTCTCACGAAAGACACCCTCAAAGAGGCTCAGGCCCGCGTCGACGCCATCGCGTCCCGCCCTGCCGGGCAGCGCACTTTTGCCAACACCGTGCTGGCCTACGAGTCGGTGCGCGACTTCATCAGCGAAAAACTGGATCCGCCGATGTTCCTGCGCGACGCCTCGGCCGATCTCGAAGTGCAGGAAGCCGCCAGCAAGGCCGCGGACAGTGTGAGCGCCTTCGCCGCCCAGAATGAGGCGCGCGCCGACCTGTACGAGGCGCTCCAGTCCGCCGGCGCCAGCGATCCCCCGAAGGACGCCGTCGAGGCGCGGCTCCTCGAGGAAACCCTGCGCGACCTGCGGCGCAGCGGCGCCGCGCTGCCCGCGGCCCAGCGCACCGAAGTGGCCGCGCTCAAGACGCGGCTCTCGCTGGACGAGAACGCCTTCGGCCAGAACATCGCCCGGGCCAACGACACCGTCTCGTTCACCGCCGTCGAACTGGCCGGCGTTTCCCCCGACGTGCTCAAGTCGCTCAAGCGCGACGCCCAGGGCAAATACCTCATCACCGTGCTAGCCTCGTCGTCGTATTACCCGGTGGTCGACAACGCGAAAAATCCCAACACCCGAAAAAATGTCTGGCTGGCGCGCAACCGCACGGCCGGCACGGTAAATGTCCCGCTTCTCGAAAAAGCCATCGGGCTGCGCACGAAAATCGCCAACCTTCTCGGCTTCCCGAACCACGCCGCGTACGTGCTGGAGGCGAAGATGGCGAAGAGTCCGACCCGCGTGCGCGATTTCCTGGGCAACCTGGAGCGCAAGCTGGCGCCGCGCGTGCTCTCCGAGGAAAACGTGCTGCTGGCGCTCAAGCGCCGCGACGACCCCAAGGCGACCCGCCTGGAGCCCTGGGACATCCGCTACTACATGGACCAGGTGAAGCGCCGCGACTACTCGGTGGACGCCGAGGCGCTGCGTCCCTGGTTTCCGGTCGACCACGTCATCAAGACGGTGTTCGACATCTACCAGAAAGCCCTCAGCGTGAAATTCACCGAGCTTCCCCAGGCCAACGCCTGGGCGCCGGACGTGCGGCTTTTCCAGATCAACGACGCCAACGACGGCCACCTCATCGGCCATTTTTATCTTGATTTATATCCGCGGCCCAACAAGTACAAGCACTTCGCGGCGGCCGGCGTGGTGGGCGGGCGCCGTCGCGCCGACGGCTCGTACGTGAAGACGGTGAGCGTGGTGCTGGGAAACTTCCCCCCGGCCGCGCCCGGGCGCCCCTCGCTGCTGCTCCACGCGGACGTGGAAACCTTCTTCCACGAGTTCGGCCACGTGATGCACCAGACGTTGACGACCGCGCGCTACCTGTCGATGTCGGGGACCAACGTGCGCGACGACTTCGTGGAGGCACCCTCGCAGATGCTGGAAAACTGGGCGTGGAATCCCGGCATCCTCCGCGTGCTCTCGCACAACTACAAGACCGGAAAGCCGCTGTCGTCGGTGCAGATCGCGCGCCTCATCAAATCCCGCCACGCCAACGAGGCCATCACCTACGCGACGCAATTGCTTTACGCGAATGTGGATCTCGACTACCACACCAGCGCCACCATTCCGAACACCACGTCGGTCTGGCGCGCGGCCGCGAAGCGCCTGCTGCACTATGATCTGCCGGCCGAGTCGTGCCCCCAGGCCACCTTCGGGCACTTGATGGGCGGCTACGACGCTGGTTACTACGGCTATCTATGGTCAGAAGTGTATGCCCAGGACATGTTCACCGTGTTCGAGCACGTGGGGCTCGACAGTCCCATGGCGGGCAACTGGTACCGTCACTGGATCCTGGAGCCGGGCGGCACGCTGGAGCCAGACGTGCTGCTCTACAATTTCCTGGGACGCAAGCCGTCCTACGAGGCGTTCTACCGCAGCATCGGAATCAAATAGCGCGAGTTCGAGCGGGCCGCGGACGACCCCGCGTCGTTCGCGGCGTGCCTGGAGCAATATTGCGGCCCGCCATGATTTACGGATAGACCGGGTGAGCCCAGATGGCGCCGTGAACGTTGTTCACGATGATGTTCGTGCCCATGGCGTACTCGAACTGCCCAGGGATCTCGCCCACCGCCACCGGCGGTCCGGGAATCGGCATTGCGGGACCGACCGTGCCGCCCACGTTGTGCGCCCAGATGGTTCCGTCCGTGGCGTTCACGATGATCTGGTAGCCCATCGGGTAGACGTACTGCGCGGGGAGGGCGCCCACCGCCACCGGCCAGCCCGGAATCAGGTACGGTGCGCTCAGCGTGGCGGAAACGTTGTGCCCGTAAACGCTGCCGTCGGTCTTCACCACGATGATGCGGGGGCCCATCGCGAACGCATAGCGGGCCGGCACGCCCTGCACGGCCACCGGCGGTCCGGGGATCTGGTAGGCCGGGCTCACCGTGTTGTACACGTCGTGCGCCCACACTTCGCCGGACGTCTTCACCACGATGATGCGGTTGCCCATCGGGAAGCAGAACGCGGTGGGCGCGCCCTGCACGGCCACCGGCGGGCCGGGGATGAGATAGCCGCCGCTCAGGTACTGTTCGGTCACGTCGTGGCTCCACACCTCGCCGGTCGCCTTCACCACGATAATGCGGTTGCCCATGGCGAACTCATACAGCGAGGGAGTGCCGCGCACGCCCACGCTGGGCCCGGGAATTGGATAAGGATATCCGAGCGTTTCCGCCAAGGCCGGTGAGGTCAGCCCCACGCACACCAGCAATGCCAGGAGAAGTCGTTTCATGAGCCCTCCCACAAGATTCTTGGAATGGACGCCACGCATTCAGTCGTGCCCGACGCGTGTCCTGCCGACAGCCGGTCGAGCCTTGTGGGTTGGGCTCCATGCACAAAACGATCGGCCTGCCGCCGTATCGACATCCTCCGGAAAGAAGGTTCCCCGCCCTGGCGACCGAGCGGTTCCCGCCCCACGGCGCGTCACGGCGCGTCGTCCTCCGGCAGGAGTCGTTCAAGATAGTCGCCAAAAGGCGCCGGACACTAACCTTGAGGGGGATTCCCGCATGAAATCCACTGCTGTCTGGCGCGCCATGTTGATTGTCGCGCTGTTGTTCGCGACGCAGGCTGGCCTGATGCAGTCCGCGACCGGTCAGGTCAACGAGAGCCCCTACATCAAGTGGTACCGCTGGGACGATAATGGCGGGATGACCAGCGTGTACGGCGAGGTGCACAACCCGGGCACCTTTGACGTCACCGCCATCAACATCGTCTTCATTGCCACCGACAAGAACGGCAACAAGATCGCCGAGTACAGGAAGCACATCGAAGGGCCCATCCTGGCCGGCTCGGACGTGCAGTTTGACTTCAACGTCCCCGACACCGGGGAGATCAACCAGACCGTGCTCTACGTGAACGTGGCTTCGGAGTAGCCGTGCGCACCTGGTCGGTCGTCCTGCTCCTGGCGGCGCTGCTGGTCTGCCCGGCGAGAGCCCAGACCACCTACACCTCTGACCAGCTCAACCAGCTGGTCGCTCCCATCGCGCTGTTCCCGGACAGCCTGCTGGCGCAGGTGTTGATGGCGTGCGCCTGTCCCAGCCAGGTTGCGGCCGCCGACCAGTGGGTGCAGGCCAATCCGGGGATGTCCGACGCCACGCGCACCCAGAAGCTGGCCAGCCAGAGTTGGGATCCCAGTGTGTCCTCGTTGACCGGGTTCCCAGATTTGCTGCACCGAATCGCCACGAACCTGGACTGGGCCACCGCCCTCGGGGAGGCGTTCATCGCGCAG
>VGFD01000339.1 GCA_016868975.1 Armatimonadota bacterium
GGCCGCTGCCCCGCAAGAAGTGGTAGAGCACCTGGCCGGGACCCAGCGTGGCGGCAAGCGCCACGTGCTCGCGCACGTCCTCCACGATGCGCCCGATGACGGCGCGCGCCGTCTCGTCGAGGGCGGCCAGGGCCGACCAGTCGCGGTCGATGAGCTTTTCCAGCGGGGGGCGGCGCTCGTCGGCCGGGGCGTCCTGCGCGGCGGCCGCGACGCGCTCGGGGTCCGGCGCCAGCACGGCCCGCATCACGTCGAACAATTCCACGTGGCGGCGCGAGACCACGCCGTTGAGGATGGCCAGCGCCATGGGATCCATCTGGTAGACGTCGGATACCGCCAGCTCGTACAGGCTCACGTTGTCGGCGTAGTCCGCCACCACGCGCATGAAGCTGAGCAGCAGGCGCACTTCCGGACGGCTGTAGAGGCCGCGGCTGCCGGCGAAGCGGAAGGGAATTCCGCGCATGTTGAGCGAGCGCAGGTAGGGATCCGCGTCCCGGTTGGAGCGCACCAGGATGGCATGGGCACCAAAACCGTGCCGACCCGCCGCGACGTTGTCGGCGATGATGCGGGCAACCTCGTCCGCCTCGCTGGAGGTGGTGTCGAATACTTGATGGGTGGGCGCCACGCCCTCCCCGCGATTGGACACCAGCCGCTTGTCGATGCGGTTGCGCACCTCCAGGCGGTCGGGATTGTTGTGCACGATCAGCCGGTACGAGGCGTCGAGGATGCGCTGGGTCGAGCGGAAATTCCGGGTGAGCACGACCTGTTGCGCGGCCGGGTAGGTTTCGGTGAAGTTCAGGATATTGGAAATCGCGGCGCCGCGAAAACGATAGATGGCCTGATCGTCGTCGCCCACCACGGTGACGTTCCCGTGCCCGCCGGCGAGCAGGCGGATCAGCTCGAACTGCGCGTGGTTGGTGTCCTGAAACTCATCGACCAGCACGAAGCGGAAGCGCCGCTGGTAGGTCTTGAGAATTGACGGACGGGCGCGCAGCATCTGCAGCACGCGGTACACCTGATCGCCGAAATCCACGTAGCCTCGCTCGGCCATGAGGCGCTGGCAGGCCTCGTAGGCCCGCGCCAGCTCAAGCTGCTGGGCCGCGAAATCGAGCTCGTCATCGCCGCATGCGCCGGTCTTTAAGTTTTCCGCCCAGGCAAGATAGCGCTCCGGCGAGATGTCCTCGTCCTTCGCGCGCCCCACAAAGGCGGCCAGCGCGTCCAGCCAGGCGGTCGGATCGCCCAGCGGGCGATAGCGCTCCAGCGGCAGGTCGAAGAGCCGCTCCCGCAACAACAGCACCTGCTGCGGCCGAGAGAGGACCACCAGGTTGGGGTCGAGGCCGATTTCAAGCGCGTGCTCGCGAAGCAGCCGATATCCGAACGAGTGGAAGGTGCCGATCTGCAGGTCCACGTAGCCGTACGGAACCAGCTGATCGACGCGCTCTTCCATCTCGCGCGCCGCCTTGTCGGTGAAGGTCAGCGCGAGGATTTCCTCCGGGCGGGCGCGCCGGCTGGCCACCAGCCACGCCAGGCGGCGGGTCAGCACGCTGGTCTTGCCGGTGCCGGCTCCGGCCACGATGAGCAGCGGGCCCTCCCCGTGCGTCACCGCGGCGTGCTGCTCGGCGGTCAGTCCCTCCAGGATGGGGTCGGGCGATGTGGGAAGGGATTCAAGGGAGAGCACGGATGGCAGTTCGTTTCCGGGGCGCCATGTCCTGTCCTCGAGTGGGATTATGGGTGGGATGTGAGTGGGATGTCATTCAAGGCTGGCAAGGTTTGGAGGGCGACCGACTTCGGGTATGAAAATAAAGCTAGACAGGGAGGCCTGGATGAAAAAGTACGAGCTGGCGCGGGTAGAGGGGCTGGACGCATCTCTGGACGCGGTCCGCGTCGCCGGCGAGGTGGACATCGACTGCGCGCAAGCGCTTCGGGAAGAGTTGGAGCGTATCGTGCGCGAGGGAGGGCTGCACGTCCTGGTGGACATCGAACAGGTGCGGCACCTGGACAGCTTCAGCCTGGGCGCGTTCGTGGGGGTGCGCCAGTTCGCGCGTGGCAGGGGAGGAAGCCTGAGCTTCATCTGCTCGAACCCGCTGCTGCGTCGGCTCTTTTCCATGACCAATCTGGACAAACTGTTCGCGTTTCACGACTCGGTGGAGGACTTCCAGGCGGCTCACCTCGCGGAGCGGCGCGCCGACGCCGCGGGCGGCCCGGATCGGGCGCTGGAGAATGCCGCGCGCGCCAGGCTCGAGCGCACGCCGAAGGTGTCGTAGCAGGAGTGAGGCCGCTTGACGCGAAGCCACTTCGCGATTGCGATTTCATGGAGGCGTCCCGTGGCTGAAATGTCGCTCGACCAGATGCGCGAGCAAAAGAAAGCGTCCTGTCCGGTGTGCAGCTCGTTGAACGATTATTCGCAAATCCAGTTCAACGACTGGACCAAGTGCTCCACGTGCGACACGCCGATGGTGCTGGTCAAAATCGACAACATCATCTTTTTCTTGCGGCACGGATGGACCTGATGCAAATCCAAACGTACGATCAGCTGTTTCCGCACGAGTGCAACGCGGACACCATGAAATTCTCCGCCTACAACGCGCAAACGGTTTCCTATTATTGCAGCGAGTGCGGCGGCAAGCTCGTGGTGCGGGTGGCCCGCGAGGAGTGGCCCCAATATTTTGAGGGCGAGTCCCTGACCATCAACGAAAAGGTGCTGTCGCGCGCCGAGGCTCCGCCGACCGAGGGTTAAGTGTCGCGCGACACGAGCCTGGCTCGGTACTTCTCGCGCAGCTCCAGGTAGGTCGGCTCGCTGACCTGTCCCATCAGGAAGCGCTCCTCGAGCATGTCCAGCAAGCGCTCGGCGCGCTGACGCTCGCCCTCGGCCTCCGGCATCAGCGTCAGATTGCTCGACGGGGCTGGCGTCTCGGGTGGGGCAGGCTGCGAGTCGGGCGCCGCGTACACCGCGCCCGGAAAGGCCGGTCGCACCCCGAAAACGGTGGGCTCCTCCGGCTCCGGATCGGTGGCGTCGAAGGTGGTGCGGCGCCCTTCCAGGGTGAGCGGCGCCCGCTCGCGGCGCTGCGGGCGATAGGGGATGAGCGGCCGATCCAGGTACGACGCGGCCGGCGAGGCCGGCCGCTGGGGAATTTCCAGGCTGAGCGGCGCGGATTCGCGCACTTCGTGAGGGGGCGGCGGGGCGGCCGCCAGCTCTTCCTTCTGCTCGGCCATGCGCTCCCAGCGGCGGGCATCGGTCTCGATAAAATCGAGGTTGCTGTGCACGACCTTGAAACCGGTCTCGCCGTAGGAGATGAGGTCAATGGCGTCTTGTTGGTTGAATTGCAGCTCGAAATCCACCTCCAGGCGGTCCAGCCCGCGCATGTCGGCGTACAGCTTCATCGAGTCGTCAAATCCCTTGACGATCAAAAACGGAACCGGCTGGGTTTTCAGGGCAACGAAATCCTTGCCCAGGTGCAGCACGCGAAAATCGGTGGGGACGGTAAGCGTGCTCTTTTTCCCGTCGGCGTCGACCGTGATGATGCCCCGGTCGGTGCCGTTGGACACGTCCATCATGGCCATCCCCTCGCGGCTGACGCGCAGATCATGGATGCGCAGCTGAAAGATGGCGAATTCCTGATAGATGGTCTGCGAGGTGACGTGCGCGATGGTGAACTTGATCTGCTCGCTGCGGTGCGCTTCGGCCATGACGATCCAGTCAAACTCCGGCGAAGCGGCCCAGAGAAAACACTGCGGCTCCGGTGAATTGGAGAGCGCTCGGTAGAAGCAGTTGATGGAGTCTTCCGCGACGTTGTGGAAAATCACTTCGTGCAGGGTGCTGTCGTTTTCCACCTTGACCGAGGCGAGAAACTCGAAAATCTTCTGCGAGGTCCGAGTCTGCCGGGTGGTGCGCTCCAGGCAGAGGCGGGTGCCGTCAGCGGACACCTGCACCGCGCCCAGCTGCGACGAGGTCGATAACAGCTCTGCCCGCGACCAGCGGGCGAGGGGACCGTCTGGCTCACGGCCGCGCGCGGTGTAGACCCACAGGCCCTGGGGTGAGCAAATATAGAGATGGCCGTTGTTTCCCAGGCCGATCAACTGGAAAACATCGAAGGGCAACTGCTTTTCCCAGAGCACGGTGTCGTCCCGTGCCATGAAGAGCCTCTGACCACGAACACCCGCGTAGTACCGCGAGTTCGCGCTCCCCAGAAACGCGCCCAACGCTCTTCCTCCCTGCGTCCACCGGCGGCTACCGGGGCGCCATTCCTCTCAACCTGATCGCAAGTGTACCCTAAAGATCCGGGACCGGTCAATAGCGCGGTCGCGGGGCGGAAATCCGCACGCCGGGAGCGGATTTCGGGCAGGAATCCACACTGCCGGAACGAAGGCTCGGGCGCCGAAGCACCCTGCGCCCGAGGAGCCATGCCCATGCTCAGACCCTTGAAAGTCCTTCTGGGAGGCGCCGCCCTGCTGGCCGGCGCGGCCGAGATCGCCATGCGCAAGCGCGGCGACACGGACATCCTGCTCGATGTCACCGCCGCGCGCGAGTTCACCCGGACCAGTGTTGGTCCCGAGCAGGTGCGGCTGCACGCGGTCGTCCCCTTCATTCACCGCGGCAAGCAGCAGGGCTGCGTGCTCGACTGCACCGCGCGCGTGCTCCCCGACGGGGACCGCTACGACGGGCTCGACTTTGAAGTGAAGGTTTCCAACCTCTCGCTGCCCCGCAACGACGGCTACTTCGAAGCCATCATGTACAAGACGAATGAGAAGCTCGACCTGGGCCTGGAGATCGAGGTGCGCGGCAAGGGCGACGTGTGGCAGCGCCTGCAGGACCTGGGGCACCTGCTCATCGAGTTCCGCTACTGCTTCTACATGCGCTCTCCCCTGCACTACCGGCGCGCGGTGCTGGTGTACCAGATGAAGCGGACCTCCGCGGCCGGCAACGGCAAGGGGTCGGGCGAGGTTGCGGCCTCGTCCTTGGGCGGCGGGGGAACCGCGGTCGACACCGCCGCGCCGCCCCGCGCGGCGCGCGCGCGCAAGGTGGGGGTGGCCCAGCCGGTGCGCACCCACCTGCTCACGCCGCAGGACCGCTTCGTTGAGGTGCTGGAGAAGTACGTTGCGCCGCACGCGAAGCCCGGCGACGTGGTGGCGGTGGCGGAGAGCGCGCTGGCCATCATGCAGAATCGCCTGCACCACGTGGAGGACATCCAGCCCCGCTTCCTGGCGCAGAAACTGTGCCGCCTGCTGGATCCGGATTCCAGCCTGTCGACGCCCTACGGTCTGGAGATGGCTTTTCAAGTGTGCGGCGCTCCCCGCATCCTGGCCGCGTTCGTGGCCGGAGTGGCGGGCAAGGTGATGGGCCGCTCGGGGGACTTTTATCGAGTGGCGGGACCTGACGTGGCCTGCATCGACGACGCCTCGGGAACGCTTCCGCCGTTCGACAAGTACGTGGTGCTTGGCCCGGTGGATTGCCAGAACGTGGTCAACGACGTGAAGAAGCGGCTCGGCCTGGAAGCGGCGGTGGTGGACGCCAACGATTTGAAAAAATGCTACGTGGTGGCGGTGTCGGATCCATCCCTGGAAAAATTCGTGGTCGACGCGTTGATCGACAATCCGCAGGGGAACGCCGGCGAGCAGACCCCGATCGTGATCATTCCAAGGAGCGAATAGCCCCCTTGATCACGCGGTCGTCGGGGCGGATGCGCAGCGCGGCTTGATAGCAGGCGCGGGCTTCCGCCAGGCGACCGGCGCTTTTCAGGACGTCCCCCTTTTGCAGGTGAAGGCTGGCCCAGATGAGCGGCAGGTAGACGGCCTCGCCGTAGAAGCAGGTGAGCGGGCGGCCCGGGCTGGGGTAGGTCGTGAGGAAGCGGTCAAGGAAGGCCAGTTTCTGGTCGGTGTCGGTGGGCGGGGATTTCCATCCGTGCGCGGGCTTATTTGTGCCCACGACGAAATGAATGTCGATGGATCCGCTCTTTCCCGGGCCGAAGCCGAGCAAGGTTGAAGGTGGAATCTCCGACACGGGCATGCTGCCGACCCGCGGGGCGGTGGACGCGGCCGCCTTTGAGAAGCTGCTCGAGCGGGCCACTTCGGGGAAGCCGC
>VGFD01000340.1 GCA_016868975.1 Armatimonadota bacterium
GCCGCGGCTGCGGCGGTGCTGATGTATGCGGCGCGGGGGAGTTAGTGGAGCGCCTCACGCATGCGGCGGATTTCGGCGTCGCGGGCCGATTCCACCGGCACCGGGCGGAGCGACATCGGCACGAACACCATGACGGCTTCGCCCAGTTTCTGCAGCGGGGACTTGGTGCCCCACTCGGTGATGAAATCCATGAAGCCGCGGTTCAGCGCGTTTGCCTTCACGCGGCGACCCTTCCGCTCCAGGAAGAGCAGCTTGCCGAAGATGGAGGCGACACGGACCGGCGGGTCCATCTCCTTGCCGATCAGCACCTTGGTCATGAACACGGCCTCACCGTTCAACAGGGCCCGTCTCACCACGCGGCGCACCACGGCGCGGTCCCGGAGGCGGTAGAGAACGATGTCGCCTGACTTCGTGTTCTCGAGGTTCGAGGGGCCGAAGAACATGGTGTCGCCCGGATTGACGAACGGGGACATCGAGTGATCGGTGGCCTTGATGGGCACTTCCTTGCCCTCGGAGATCTGCTGCATGTAGCGTCGCAGGTTGGATGCAGTCCCGGTCGATTCTTCCATCAACGCGGTAAACTCGTTGTCGACCTTATAGGTGGACGCCATCGATACCTCCCCCAGCTTTCCTGCTGGATGGTCATATCTTTGCCTGAGCCTGAGACAACCTTCGAACCATTATAGCAGGCCGATCGCGGCGGGGAGAATGGTCCCCGTATAGTATATTCGGGGGATGGACGCACCCTGCACAATCGCGTTCAGCCAGTCCCGGTGAGGGTTTGCTCCCAGTTATTAAGGACTCTTAACAACTGGCGTGGGACCCTGCCGTGGTCGGTTCCGGAACGGCCGGGTCCGCCGTGCACGACGCCGGTTGCCGGCCCTTTCCGCCGTGCTGCGCGGCAATTCACCACTGCTTGAGCCAGTCGAGAGATTCCCGCCACAGCGTTTCCGCGTGACTGTCGCGGAAAAATCCCATGTGGCCGACGTGGCGCGCGCCGCTCTCGTCGGGCCGGACCACGCGCTCGGTAACGTCTGCGGCGGCGTAGGGCGCGAGCATCTCGGCCCGGGTGCCCGGCGTGGCCCACGGATCGTCGGAGAAATACCAGGCAAGCAGTGGCCGCTGAAAATTCTCCACGTATTTTCTCGAGTCGAGCGTGGGGTCGCCGTAGAGGTAGCCCGGGGTGCGGCACCAGCGCGCCCACTCCAGCGCGACCCCTGGGGGGATGTCTTCTCCGAAGCGCACCCGGCGGGCCGGAAAATATCCGCACGCCGCCACCAGGCCCGGAAAGATGACGTTCCACACCAGCCAGTACCACCAGCGGTTGGGATAATTCACCCAGTATCCGCTCTGGCAGGACACGAAAAAGGCCGCGTCCACCCGGGTGTTGTTGGGCGCCAGCCCGAGCAGTTGTCCGCCCGCGCTGTGCCCCACGTAGAGGAATTTCTCCGGCTGGAGGCTGGTCGACACCCAGTCGATGACGGCGGGGATGTCCTGCTCTCCCCAGTCCCGCATGCGGTGCGGCGACGCGCTCAGCGGC
This sequence comes from Armatimonadota bacterium, assembly GCA_016868975.1. Classification (GTDB taxonomy): domain Bacteria; phylum Vulcanimicrobiota; class Xenobia; order RGZZ01; family RGZZ01; genus VGFD01. The sequence goes on from VGFD01000340.1 coordinate 1,541, forward strand.
ACGTCCTTCATGCCGCGGTAGGTGAAGGTGACGGTGGCGATGCCACTTTCCGCGAGAAACGCGGCGTAGCGTGCGTAAAAGCGGGCCGGCATGGCCATTCCGGGGGCCACCACCGCGGCCCGCGAGGTTTTGTGCGGGGGCGAGAACAGGGTGGCGGCGAGCAGGGTTCCGTCGGGGCACGCGATCTGGAGGTCCTCGGGCATTTCGAGTCTGTTCGCTCCTTCAACGCTCCGCCACGTACACGAAGGCCGGCGGCAGGTTGGTCCACACCGTGCGGGTCGTGGTGACGCGGCGGAACGAATTGCGCAATTTTCGGCGGAATTTCTGGCCGGCCGGCAGCAAGAGCCCCTGCAGGTAGGCGAAGGTAAGCAGGCGTCCGCCGGGGACCAGGACCTCGCGGATGGTGCCCAGCAGGCTGTCCTGCAAGTCGTCGCTGAACGCTGCCCAGGGGAGGCCGCAAACGATGCGGTCGCAGCGCTCGCGGCCCAGCGCCTCGAGATAGTGCGGCGTATTCACCGCCGAGTCGACGTGTACCACCGTGCCCGGACAGCGCGCCCGGGTGACGTCGGCCAGCTCCGGGTTCATTTCCATCGCGAAAAATTCCGCGCCGGCCGGCAATTTGCGCAGGATGGCCTCGGTGAAGACGCCGGTCCCCGGTCCCAGCTCGACGACCATGGATGCCTCGGAAAGCCGCGCCTCCTCGGTGATCAGCTCGGCCAGCGCCGCGGAGCTGGGCGCCACGGCGCCAATCGAGGCCGGGTGCCGCAGAAAGTGCTTGAGAAAGCGAAGCGCGCTCACCCCCGCGGCTTCCACGCGGCGGGCGAGGGCCCTTCCGCGAGCGCGGCCCAAGAACGGTTAACACGCTCGTGTCCTCTGGTGCTTGACAGTTTTGGCTAAAACAGCCAAAATGGCTATATGAACAGAAATGTCCACTCGATCTCCTCGACCCGCGCGAAGAATGAGTTCGGCTCCTTGCTGGAGCGCGCCATGCAAGGCCAGCGCATCGTGATCACCAAACACGATGCGCCCAAGGCGGTCCTGATCTCTTATGAGGATTTTCATCATCTGGTGGGCGACGCGAGCGCGCAGTTGGACACGCTGAGCGCGGAGTTCGACGCGATGCTCGCGCGAATGCAATTGCCTCGCGCGAAGGCCGGTCTGCGAAGGGCCTTCGACGCTTCCCCGGAGGAGCTTGGCAAGGCCGCCGTGAAGGCCGCCCGCCCGCGTGGCTGAAGCGTGCATCTACGTGCTTGCCGGCACCAATGGCGCCGGCAAGAGCAGCGTGGGCGGCGCCATGATTCGCGCGTCCGGCGCGGACTATTTTAACCCCGACGAGGCAACCGCGAGAATCCTGGGAGCGAATCCGGGACTTGCGCCAGACGAGGCGAACAGCCAGGCCTGGCAGGAGGGCCGCCGACTTCTCGAACGCGCGGTCAACGAGCGATTGGATTTTCCCTTTGAAACCACGCTCGGGGGAAACACCATTCCGAGGCTTCTGGAGAAAGCCGCATCTTCGGGTATTGCTGTGCGAATCTGGTACGTCGCGCTGCGCAGTCCCGAGCTTCACCTGCAACGAATCCGGGCGCGGGTAGCCGCCGGAGGCCACGATATCCCAGACGACCGGGTTCGCGCGCGCTACGACAAGAGCCGACTCAACCTCATCAAACTGCTGCCCACCCTGGCCGAGCTTCGCGTGTTCGATAACAGCGCCGAGGGCGACCCGAAGACGGGCGTCCGCCCCAGACCGCTGCTGATCCTTCATGCGGCGCAGGGAAGTATCGTTGCGACATGCGATCTTTCGCAGGCGCCCGAGTGGACGCATCCCATTCTTGCAGCCGCGCTGAAGGGACGACCCTGAAAACAGGAACGGCATGCGCCGATTCCGAACCGCCGCCGCAGTCATCCACACCCGGGGGAGTAACCATGCGCATCCTGCTGCTCGCCTTGTTCCTGATCACCACTGTGATTCCGGCTGCCGCCGCACCCGAGACCACGGTGGCCGCCGACGAGGTCGGCTCGCTGGAGTGGGGCTTCAAGGTCAAGATCCCCGACGGGTGGACCATCGCCCAGCGCACCCCGCGGCTGGTGCTGCTGGCCCGTCCTGGCAAGCGCGGCGCCATCGTGCTGCTGCCCCACGCCATGCAGACGTTGGAGCAGGTTACCGCCAAGATGGTCCGCGGATTGAGCGAGGAGAACGTCTGTCTCAACCCCACCGGCACTCCCAGGAAGGTGTCCGCGACGCTGGTGGTGGGCGACTACGCGGGGACCTACGACACCCTGACGGTCAACTCGCACTGGGCCACGACGCTGGCGCCGCGCGGGGGAGGGGTGATGATCCTGGCGTCCGCCGCCCCGGAGTTCTACACTCCGGAGCTGGCCGGCATGGCGGAAAAAGTGGCGGCACAGCTGGTTTACCTGGATTCGGACTACGCCGAGCTGACCCGGTTTTTTACCGGAAACTGGCAGCCGGTGGACGACGCCGGGACCGCCGCCCTGGTGCTGGGCGCCGACGGCGTGCTCAGCGGCGAGGGGCGCTGGCAGGTGCGCGGCACCCAGTTCGAGGGCGCGTTTATCGTCAAGGCGGACGACGGGCAGACCCGCTACCGGGAATATCGGGTGCGCACCGACCGCGGCCAGATCATCTGGGGCGACTACTACATCGACGGCAAGCTGTACCGCAAGGCCCGGCAATAAATTTTTCTCCAGGGAGACTGCCTGTACGCCTGGAACGTGTCAGAACCGAATCGGGACAGGGGCTGTTGCATGGTCAGACAACTCGGCTGGATCCTCATCGTGCTGGCGCTGTGCACCGTGCCGGCCGGTGCGGAGACGCGCTGGGCGCTTCTGGTGGGCGTGGACCGTTACGACAGCTCCGGAGTCTCGCCCCTGCGCTATCCGGGGGCCGACGTCCGGGGACTGGCGAAAGTCCTGATCGAGAATTGCGGATTTGCAGCCGATCACGTCATCATCATGACCAGCGACGCCACCGGCCGCAACGCCGCCACCAGCACCGGCGTGCTGCGCTGGATGGAGGGCCTCAAGGCGGTCGTGCAGCCCGCTGACACCTTCCTGTTCTACTTTTCCGGCCACGGAGTGGAAATGGACAAGGAGTCCTTTCTGCTGACCCGCGACGCCGAAGCGGAGAGCCGCAGCCTGCTCCAAAAGTCCAGCCTGAGCGTGGCCGAGGTCCGCGACGCCCTGGAGGAAATCCGCGCGCGGCGCCTCATCCAGATCGTGGACGCCTGCCGGATCCATCCCGAGGCGGGCCGCGGAACCCGCGACAATCCGCTCACCCCCGGCCTGAGCCGCGATCTCGTGGTGAAGGCGGACATCGCGCGCGGCACCGAGATGGCGGCGACCATCTTCGCGTGCAAGGTGGGGCAGTGCTCCTACGAGGGCTACAAGGGCCACGGGTACTTCACCTACTTCCTCATGGAGGGCCTGCGCGGCGCCGGGGCCGGCGGCAGTGGGGACGTCACCCTCGCCTCCCTGGTGGATTATCTGGCGCGCACCGTTTCCGACGCGGTGCGCCTCCAGGACGGCCAGCGTCAGGAGCCCTGGGCGGAGTCGAGCGGCTCCGGATATTCCGACTGGGTGATGGCCCGCAAAAGCGGCACCGCCGTTGCGGCGAGGCCGGCGGCACCCGGCGCGCCCCAGATCGCCATCGCGTTTCCCCCGCCGGAGTATCACAGCACGAAAAGCACGGTGGCCCTTGCCGCGACCGTCAAAGGACAGCACCTGCAGGCGCCCACCGTGTCCGTAAACGGGACGTCGGTGCCCCTGGTGGCGTCCGCGCTGCAAGTGTCGGCCGGTGGCGCGGCCATCCAGGTGGTGGTGCCCCTGGTTCCGGGCAACAACGAGATCCGGGTGCACGCGGTCACCGCCGACGGGCAGTCCGCCACGCTCACCCGTCGCGTCGTTCTGGGGAGCGCTCCGAGCGAGAACAGGGCGACGCCGACCCCGCAGGCCCACAAGCCGGCCGCGGGCTCCGTTGAGTTCATGGTCACGAGCAGCCCTCCGGGGGCGCTCGTGTGGATCGACATGGCACTCGTGGGCCACACGCCGGCCACCCTGCGGGTCAGTCCCGGCGAGCACGACCTGCGGCTGACGACGAACGAGAAGTGGATGCCGTTTCACGCGCGCATCAAGGCGCCGGGCGAGATCAACGCCACCATGGAGCCGAGTCCCTACGGCCTCCTGGGGGACGCAGAGACCGCCTACAAGTCGGGAAAGAAGCAGGAGGCCGCCGCCCTGCTGGAGCGTGCCGCCCAGGCGCCGGGCAAGCGTCCCATCGAGATCGAGTTCTACCGTGGACTGGTGGCCCTCGACGCGGGACGCGCCGCGGACGCCGAGAAGCACTTTGTGGCCTTCGTGACCGTGAAAAGCGGCAGTCCGACCGGGCAATACCACCTGGGACGGGCGCGCGAGGCGCTGGGCAGCAAAGCGCTGGCCGCAACCGCGTACAAGGCCGCCGTGTTGAACGCGGTGGGAGAAGCGCGCGCGCTGCTGGCGGTCACCGGCA
>VGFD01000341.1 GCA_016868975.1 Armatimonadota bacterium
CGATCACGTACTCGCCCTCGTCAACCACCTTCGGAACCGCGCGTTCTTCGGTGCCGCGCAGGATCCATTCGTCCACGGTCACGTGCGCACCCCGGGCGATGCGGTCGAGGGCCGCGAAAGTCTCGAGGACGTTCTTGCGGTTGGCCTTCACGTCGCCGTCCTTCCAGCGGTGGTCCATCTGCATGATCACGGCCTGCGCCTGGACGGTGTCGAGGGTGACCGGCTGGTTCGCGCGCACCTGCCGCAACAGCACCCGCGCGGCCTCGAGCAGGGACTCCTGCACGCGTTGCTGCCGGGGGCCGTAACGCGCCTCCTGCACGGCCTCGCGCAGCGAGTCGAACACTGGCTGCATTTCGGGCTGTCGGCCCGCACGCTTGCCGATCTCCTGGCAGATGACGAAGGAGAGAGCGCCCTCGAAGCCACTGGCTGTCCGAAGACTCGCTTCGAAGCGGTGCACGAGGGGGCCGACTGGGCTGCGAAGCCTGATTCCATGCCTGTTGGAGGAGCTTGTGCAACGTCCGAGTGAATCCCCGTGCGCTGTACCTGCTGATCGGGGGAAGCCTTTTCCTCCACCTGTTCCTCCTGGGGGCGGGCCGTACGGTTTTGCAGGACTGGCGCTGGCCGCATGAGCCGCTCCACTCCCTGATCGAGGGGCTCGGGGCGTTCGTGACGCTCACCATCGCTCCGCTGCTCTACACCCTGGAGCGCCCATCGCTAACGCGCTGATCGTCATGGGCTTGATAGACGCCGTGCACGCTGCGGTCCACGTGGGGAACCTGTTCGTCTGGCTCCACAGCCTGGCGACCCTGGTCGGGGGGCCTGCTTCGCGCTGGTGTGGCTGGCCCGCACCAACCCCCTCGCGCGCGTGAGCCCCTGGGGAGTGGCAGCCGCCGCGCTGGGCCTGGGGATCGGATCCGTCCTCGTCCCGGGTGCGCTTCCTGTCATGGTATCCCTTGCGGTAGTCGACCAGCACCTGCCACCGAGTCCGGGAATTTTTGGCTCACCGCACTTAAGGGCGTTCGAAAACGGTGATGCAGTCGAGTTGCGGCACCTGCCAGTCGATGAGTTGGGAGCGAACGACACGCTGCTAACCCATTCGTCAGCACAAATTCGAAACGTGGATCGTCGGCGAAGCGCTGACGACAGTACTCCACGTTCTCAGCATTGATATCCGCGATGATGACTTTCTGCGCGACTTGCTTAAGCTTCTCGCTATTCCTTCCGTGTCCCGCTGCCAGGTCGAGCGTCGTGGTGAATTCACAATCGCGGATCATCGGCCAAATGGTCGTATTCCACTGACTTTCCATATCAGCTTCGGCCTCATCGAAGTAGACAGCTTGTTTCCAATCATCTCCGATGCGGCGCGTGATCTCCGAGAGCCTGAGGCACTGGGCTTCGGCCTCCTTGTCCGCCCGATTGGCGAACATTTCCGCCAGGTCCTCAAGCGCCTTCTTCTTCCACTGCCCAAACATAAGCGGGTGGATGCTCTCCTTCCGTCGTTACGGCGTCCGAACCCCGGGCCTGACATCCAGCGGCGTCGGCGGCGATCCGTCAGGGGTGCCGGCTAATGCTAATGAGTATGCCCCCACACGGCCAGAGCAGGGCCCGGTCGTCAGTCTTGGGGCCGTGCCGCGGCAGCTGCGGATCACCCGAGGTGAACGGCGTCAGCGTCCGGCGTCGGTTCCTGGATGAGGATGCTCACCGACCACCCCAGCATGCTCGGACCGTCGGCAAGATAGCACGGTTCTACGTCAATCCGGTTGCCGGTGCAGCCACACCTCGACGCCCTGAAAGTCCCGCATCAGCTTCAGCGAATGGGTCCGTGCCACCAGGCGGCGAATCCCGGCGAGGCGGGGACCGTTTTCCACGCTTGCCACCCGCCAGACCTGGTGGTGGCGCGAAACTTCGCGCCGCACATCGTCGTGGGAGACCTCACTTGCCTCCAAGACCCGACGTCGGCGGCGGTCTGGCAGGTAGTGATTGAGCGGGTGCATCGGACACCATGAATCGAACACCACCAGCTCGTCTTCCTTGCGCATCTCGCTGACGAGCGCGGTCGCGGTCTTCCAATCCGACTCCGCGACGCTTCGCCCGTACCAGGACATCAGCGCGGCGGCATTGAGCGTAAGGATGATCGCGGGCAACAGCAGCGCTGCTCGCTGGTGCCGCAGCGTAAAATCAATTCCGGCCGCGCAGAGAATTGCCATGGGCGGCATCGAGCAGACCACGTATCGCACCAGCCACATGGGCCGTCCGCACACGGAAATGATCTACGTGATCGCGCCCTGCTGCGCGAGCTGGGCCACTGCGTGTGGAAGACGCTCTGCCGGGGACTGCGCACGGCGCTTGGAGATCGGCAGACCGTTCCAGGGGCAGTGATGGTCCGCGCCAGCGCCGGAGATTTGTGTAACGGCCACCCCCAGCAGCGTGCCGAGAAGTTCTTGCTGTTGCGTGGCGGTAAGCGCCGCGGCGACGAGTCCACCGAGGTCGCGGGCGTGTTGCCGGCGGGTGGTCATGACTGACGACTGGCCTCCTTCACGCAACTCGCAGGCGGCTGGTCGGCAGGAGCGTGCGGCGTTGCAGCATCAAAAGAGAACGCCCTGAACCGGCGCCTCGTTTTCGCGCAGTTGCGCCCATAACTCGGCGGGCGCGGTGATGGTGGTCGCTCCGCGTCGTGCCAGCTCCACGTTGCCTGCGGCTGGACAGGCGCGCACCAGCACGGTGCAGAGTCGCTTGTCGAGCGCCTCCACGGCCCCCGCCCAGGTGCCGCCGGTGCCGGCCGCCGACGACACGACGACCGTCGCCTGGGAGTGGGCATATATGTACTTGTTGCGCGACATCGCGTTCCCCACCTGAAAACCCGCCGTGGGTGAAAACGAAGTGGCCAGGCAGATGCGGCCGTCTTCCAGGAATTGTTGCATCTGAGGCCGGCGTGCGAGCGTGACCAGTGAGTCTGCGAGAAACCCGATGGTCGCGCCGCCCGCGTCCACCGCGGCGCGCATGGCTTCGAGGTCGACTCCGCGAGCGCCGCCGGAGACAATCGCCATGTTGCGTGAGACGGCCTCGTCTGCAATTGCGCGCGCAAATGCCTTGCCGTTGTCGTCAATATCCCGCGAGCCCACCACGCCGATGGTATCCGCGTTCAGCAGCGTGCGGGAGCCGCTTACGAAAAACAGCGGCGGATGTTTTCCGCCCAGTCGTTGGATGAGGCGTCGCGGGTAGGTCTCGTCGAATTCGCTCAAAACTTCGACGCCGTCGTTTCGCAGGGTGTCGAGCAACTGCTCCATCCGATCGAGAAGGGCGAGCCTGGCCAGCACGGCGGCGGCGTCCGCGGGGAGCCGTTTTTCGACAAGCCGTGCGAGGCTGTCGGGATCGGGTGCGTCGATCACCAGTTCGCGCAGTTTGCGCCATGCCACCGCACCCAGGGGTTTCGGGTCGTCCACCAGGTGGCTGGTCAGGGTTGCGGCCAATAGGCTGCGCATTGGTGTTACTCCTTCGACTTCGCGACTGCAAGGGCAAACGGTACGACGCGACGACAGCCGGCTTCGCGCAACTTGATCCCGATGGTCGTGAGCGTCCAGCCTGAATCGGCGACGTCGTCCATGAGGAGGCACGGTTCCTCGCGGACCACTGCGGCGTCGACTTCGAATGCGTCGCGGATGTTCAGGAACTGACGCGTCGCGTTCTGCATAGCCTTCTGCTCGGAGTTGGCGGCGACCTTTCTGACTGCCGCTGCCGCGTGCAGTCCGAGCGCCGCGGCGAGCCGGCACGCGAAGGACGCGACCAGCAGCGGACGGCTCAAGCTGGGGACCCACGCAATCCACTCCGGCTGAACCTCCATCGTGCGGATGAGGTCGGCGGACGCGGCCACCAGCTCGTCGGAAAATTCCCCTCGCTGATACTTCCCCTCACGCACAAGCCTGCCCCACCCGGCGTCGTTGTAGACGCAAAGAGCAAGACCGGGCTCGACGCGCAGCGCGGCGGGGATTTTCGCTCGACCGGCGCCATCCACCGGCGGATAGAACGACTTTCTCGGTATGACCTGATGATCGCCGCGCAGATAGGCAACTGCTTGCAGCACGATGTTTCTGGAAACGATTACCGGAGACCGTGGCTTGCAGCGGTCACAACGCCCACACCGGTATGGAGAGGGGTCATCCAGAGAGCGGGCGAGAAATTCCATCCGACAACCGGCATGTGCGACAAATTGTTTCATCTGCTCGAGTTCGCGCCTGCGCTGCGCGGTGATTTGCTCCGCGCGCAGTGACGCGTACTCCCACTCCTGGCGCACGATCGCAAAGCCGGCATCCGTCCGCCTGACGACCTCTTCAACTGCCAGGAGTTTGAGCGCCTTTTCCACCTGTCCACGGGGATGGTTGGTCCGCGCGGTGACCGTATCGAGGTTATTGCGTGGTGAGGCCTTGATGGCCTCGAGCACCTCGGTGAAGCAGGCCGGGCCCGGAAACGCGGTGCGGATGAAGTATTCCGCAATCTCATTGTCCTCCGTGCCGCTGAGGAGAACGACGCGTGCGCGATCCAGACTGCGACCGGCGCGGCCGATCTGCTGGTAGTATCCGATAATCGATCCCGGTCGCTGAAAGTGGATGACAAACGATACGTCGGACTTGTCGTAGCCCATCCCAAGTGCCGTCGTGGCGACCAGGCACTTGACCTGGTTGGCCCGGAAGCGGGACTCGAGCAAGAGCCGCTCCGGGTGAGGACGGTCCGCGTGGTATTCCTCCGCGGCGATTCCGCACATTCTCAGCCACTGTGCGACGCGGCACGCATCGTTCACGGTCAGGGTGTAGACGATTCCGCTCCCTGGCATGCGGGGAATCTCGTGGGCAAGCCAGGCCAGTCGTTCCGCCTGATCCCCCGGCTCCCAAACTTCAATTTCCAGACTCTCACGCGTGAGGGAGCCGCGCTGCACCTCCAGAGACTCCCCGAGCTGGGCGCGGACGTCGGAGATCACGCGGTCGTTGGCGGTGGCGGTGGTTCCCAGGATACGGGCCGCAGCCGGCAGCCGATTGACGGTGCGGAGGATGCGCCGGTAATCGGGGCGGAAGTCGTGGCCCCAATCGCTGATGCAGTGCGCTTCGTCGATGACCAGCAGGGCGACGCGCGGTTCCAGGAAGGGCATCAGGGAGTCCGCATATCTCGCGTTTCCCAACCGCTCCGGCGATATCAGCAGCAGGTCCACGCGGTCATTGATCACCTGGTCGTGGATCGCGTCCCACTCCTCGGGGTTGGTGCTGTTGATGCTGACTGCGTGGACGCCGAATTGTGCGGCGATATCCACCTGATTGCGCATCAAGGCAAGCAGTGGGCTGATGAGCAGGGTTGGCCCCAACCCTTGCTCGCGCAAAAGGCGTGTGGCCAGGAAATAGACGACGCTCTTGCCCCAACCGGTGCGCTGCACGACCAGGGTGCGGCCTGCAGGACGCATGGCGGATTGGATGGCGTTCCACTGACCGGAGCGAAATCGTGCCTGCGCTCCATACGCGAGGTGCAACAATTCCAGCGCGCGCGTTTCCGACATCGTGGTGTCTATTTTTTGAAATGCCCGCCCGCCCCCCCCTTTCATGGCAGTCGTCCGCAGGCACGACTGCCATGCAATCTTGCACTCTTGTTCTTGCACAGGAGCCTTCCGCTCGGACTCCCAGGCACGCACTCGGCGCGTGCAGGCACTCGACTTCATGGCCGATCTGGCGGTTCACGTTCCCGACCCGGGCGAGCACGGGGTGAACTACCTGGGCCGCTGCAGCAACCGAGCGCGTGGCACTCGGCGTAAGCAAGAGGCGCTGTCGGCGCTGTCACCGGTCCCCTTGTCGCAGACGCCCTCCCGAAAGACCTTCCGGACGGCATGGGCGCAGTTGCTCAAGAGAGTGTGGCCTGTCGACGTTACGCAGTGTCCCGAGCATTCGCGATAGAGGGTCACGCTGAATTCACCGCTGAGCCCCTCCACGCGAACCACCACCTTGCAGGAAATCCCGCGCGCCATCGCGCGTATCCTCTCCACGTTCAGATCCGGAGCCTGGAAGGCGAGGTGCGCGGC
>VGFD01000342.1 GCA_016868975.1 Armatimonadota bacterium
GCAAGATTCTTCAAGTGCGCGAAGAGACGCACTTCGGTGGCAATCCAGCGAATCAGCAGCAGCTCGATAAACAGTGAGAGAAAACTGGCCAGCAGCAGCCGTGTGGTGTTGCTGTTCATCGCCGCCGCGCGGGCACGCCCGCCGCCATCAAGAAAATCGTGGAGAGGCCCGCGGCGGCCGGCGAGAAGAAATCCACCACGTCGTCGTCGTAAAAGGTGAGGCCGGTCGCGCCCAGGCCCAGCGCGTAGGCGGCCAGGTAGAGCCTGCCGCCCAGGATGCCGGCTTCGATCTGCGCCGCGCGGTAGCCGCGGTTTCCATAGCGCTGCAAGGCGCCCTGGAGATCAGCCATGTAGTAGACGTTGAGCGCCGCGTCCGCGGCCAGTGGCTGGCCCAGGTCCAGGTGGCCGGCGTCGCCGCGGAAATTGCCTTCGCCAAGGGACACGAGGCCGTCGGCCGCGCAGAAATATTTTCCGGAGGGAATTCCTTCCACGGCGTTGACAATGACGTACAGCTCGTTGAGCCGTCCGAAATCGGCCGCCACGTTCGTCGCGGCGCGCAGCATGGCGCTCGCGGCTTCCCGCGAGATGGCATCCTGGGTGAAGCGGCGCGACGAGCCGCGGCGCGTGATGACGTCTTCGATGCGGGCGGAGGACTCGGCGCGCGGCCCCAGCGGAACGCGCTGCCCCTCAGGCGCCGGGCGTGGCGGTGGAGACGCGCCGTCACGCCACGCGCGCACCGCCTCCGACGATTCCAGTGAAGACGCCGCGTGCATTTCCCACATCAGCGGATAATCCACTTCTTCCGACGAGAGCGGCCGCACCCGATGATTCAACGGCGGTGGATCGTCATCGCGGGGGAGCACCGCGGCGTCCTGACGGCCCACGGAAACCAGCGAGAAGACGACTTCTTTCTCCACATTCAAGTCCAGCAAGCGGTTGGGGAGATCGTCCTGAAATCCCATCACCAGTCGCGCGGGCCAGTCGAGCGCGGCGCACATCGCAAGGGTGTTGGCCAGCATGGTGCCGTTGTCCCAGCCGAAGTGGCGATAGGCGCGCGCCTGGTATTTCCAGGAATTTCGCCAGTAGGTGCCGCTGCACAAGAGGATGACCGGCGCGTGAGATATCCCTTCGTCGGCGGTGGCGCGAACCACGGTGCCGCGCCAATCTCCCTCGCGCAGGCGGCGCAGCGAATAATCGTGGGGCGAGAAGTGATAGAGGCCGGCCGGCAATCCCTCCAGGTCGCCGCAAGCCACGTACAGATCAATTTCATACAGCGCGCCAGTATTCGCGGCCGCGCGGAAATACTGCGCGCGACCGCCGGGGTAGACGAGCTTCTTGGTGATTCCCGCGCTGTGGTGCAGCAGCCGCGCGAGGTCGCTCAGCGAAGGGATCCGCTCGCCACCGCCCGGCACCCCCATAAGGGCATCCAGCGCGGACACTTCCAGCGGCGTCCACTCGCGCGGCAGCGGAATGCCGGGGAGATCCTCGTACACCTTGAAGGGCAGGGGCTGGATTTCAAAATTCAGGTAGTGCCCCGAGGTGTGGACGCTGAAGTGGCTGTGGCTGGTGCGCGCGTGATAGGATCTCGCGACGGAGAGGTCGCGATTGCTCACGAAGCGCGGTGGCCCTGCAGCGCGGCCAGCCTGGTGCGCATGATCTGCTCGTCGAAGGGCTGGCCGAGGCGCTCGCTGATGCGCTTGAGATACTCCATCTCGGCGCCCTCCAGCCGACCGTCCGCCAGGGCCGCGGAAACCACGGCGTCGTGCACAAGTTGCCGCGCCTCGTGCTGGGTCACGCGCTCCAGTTCGTTGAGGAATTCGTCCTCGGCCACGTCGGAGCGGGAGCGCAGCCGCTTCATCCAGTCGCCGGGGATGTCGAGCGCCACGCACAATTTGTCAATGGTTTCCAGATCGGAATGGTGCAGGCTGGCGTCGCTGGTGGCCATGCTCCACATGCCGAGGACGATGAGCCGCGACGCCGTTGCGAAGTCGCGGCGCGCCTGGAGCAGGAGCGCGTTCATGTCGGCCACGCCCTGGGCCAGGGCGACACCCATCTGGGCGACCTGGCGCGCGGCGAGGTCGTTCCAGCCGGCCCACACCGCGCGTCCCACGCCTGGCACGGCGGTCTGCCAGACGGCGTGGCGGATGACGCGGGCGCCCACCCGGTGCGCGAGCTCCAGGCTGGGGACCTTGATTCCGAAGTCGGCGAACCTTGAAGCCGGCAGCGGCGCGTCCGGCAGGTCGTCTTCGTCCGCCTCGATAAACTCTTCGGGCGTAACGCCCATGACGGAAGCCATCAGCTCCCACGCCGCGGGCACGTCCTCTTCCCGGGGGACGTGCTCAAAGGCCAGCAGGCAATCGCGAATGAGGCGCACGTGCTCGCGGGCCACGAAAATCGCGCGGCCGGCCGCTCGGTGAAACACCTCGGGAATCTCCATGTCGTCGCCGTTGAGCGAGACGGCGTCCTCGATGGTGTCGGTGTCCTGGTTCTCCAGCTCGCCGGTGGCGGCCGAGGCGATGCGCGACTGGCCCACCTTGATCCGCTTCTCAAGATTTTCCGGCGGGGTGGCGGGGCCTTCCAGCAGCACCGGCCGCATCCACGCGTCGAACCACTCGCCGCGGCGCACCCAGCGCCAGCCCCTCTTGCGCGCGTTTTCCCGGTAGTGGCCGACCTCCTCGCGAATCTGGGCGCCCCCGACCTGCACTTCCATGTCACTCTCCATCGTATCGCAGCGGGCTTTCGAAGGGCACGTGGCACTGCCCGTCCTCGCTGGGGAGATAGCGGCGGCACGACTTCAGCTCGCGCCCGTACACGTGCAGCGTGACCGCGGGCTGCTCGGTGAGGTTCTCCATCACGTGGTACTCGTAGGGGGGGATGAGGTTGCCCACCTCCCCCACGCCCGCGGTGATTTCTTCCACGCGCTTGAAATGGCAGCGGTCGCCGTCACGGTGGTCCAGGTTGTAGCGGACGATGTGCATCTTGCCCTGGTACACGCCCTCGACGCACCACACGCCCCCGTGATCATGGATGACGGTGCCCTGGCCCGGGCCCCACACCATGGCCACCACGCAGAAGCGGTCCTCAGGGTCCACGAACACCCGGTGGCGCGCGTAATGGTCCTCGCGGGTCGCCGTCCAGCGGGGTTCCAGCAAGTTCGGCCGCCCGAGGAAGTCTTCGAGCAGGTGGGCGACGCAATGCACCTGGTCCGTGGCGCAGTCCTGGGAGGTCAGGGCACGTTCGAGGTCTTGAATGAGACGTCCGATCTGGGTCGAGCCAGCGTCGATCATGGGGCGCATATCCTTACTTGGGGTTGAGGGGTTGAGGGAGAGTCCCGACAGTCTTCCCCGGGAACAGGTCAGGCCCCTTCGGAGGTGGTTTTTTTGCGGGCGTCGAGGGAATCAAACGGCCCGCCGACCTGAAAAAATGTTTCGGAAAATCGTTGACATGGCACATGGACCTGTGGTAGACTATTCTCTACGTTTGAGACTCCCCCCCCTCTGTGCCTTGCCCTGGGGGAAGTCTGCGAACCAGCCACCGGCCCGCGGCCGGAGGGCGTTTATCCAGGTGAGGAGGGCTGCCGCGTCACGGCCCTTGCTCGGAGCGGGACCGATAGCGGCAGAAGTTGCGAACACCAGCGAGGTTTCAGAAGGTTTTGATCTCCCCGTGAGCGAGCGAGGTTGACGGCCAACCTGGCTTTTTTGTGCTTTTTTCGCCCGGCGACCCGCTGAGCGCCAGCAGACACTTGAGATAAGCGGCGCTCCCGTAGTCAAACAGACAAGATTGCGCGCATGCGCGCCAGATTCTCAGGTCCGGCTATTTGAAGGAGGAAGAACATGCCCACCCGTGCTCTCTCGGTGCATCCGAAGACAGGCCGCGTGTCGTTCCAGAAGATCAAGAGCGTGCTCGACATCCCGAATTTGATCGAGCTGCAAAGAGACTCCTACAAGAACTTTCTTGAGGACGGAATGCGTGAGGCCTTCCGAGACATCTCACCCATCGAGGACTTCACCGGGAACCTGGTGCTCGAGTTCCTCGATCATTCGCTCGACGAGCCCACCTACAGCGAGGAAGAGTGCCGCGACCGCGACATGACCTACGCGCGGCCGCTCAAGGTGCGCGTCCGCCTGATCACCAAGGAGCAGGGCGAGGTCAAGGAAGTCAAGGAACAGGACATCTTCATGGGCGACTTCCCCTACATGACCGGTAAGGGGACGTTCATCATCAACGGCGCCGAGCGCGTCATCGTCTCGCAGCTGGTCCGCTCCCCCGGCATCTACTTCGAGGAGGTCACCGACCCCGCCACCTCGCGCGTCACCTACAAGGCCCAGGTCATCCCCAACCGCGGCGCCTGGCTGGAGTTCGAGAGCGACGTCTCCGACCAGATCGTCGTGCGCATCGACAAGACACGCAAGCTGCCGGCCACCGTGCTCATCCGCGCGCTGTCGGCCTTCGAGCAGACCGGCTGGGGCGATTCCGACGCCGACGTGCTGGGCCTGTTCGACGGCGACCCGATCATCGTGAACACGATGGCGAAGGACGGCGTGGACAACAAGGGCGACGCCCTCATCGAGATTTACCGCAAACTGCGTCCTGGCGATCCGCCTTCGGTGGATTCCGCGCGCACGCTGCTGGGCAACCTGTTCTTCGATCCCAAGCGCTACAACATGGCCAAGGTCGGCCGCTACAAGCTGTCCAAGAAGCTGGGCAACAAGGTGCCGTGCAACCACTGCGGCACCCTGCACAAGCCCGGCGTGCACGACTGCCCGGACTGCGGCCAGGTCATCGAATATCCGCAGGTGCTCGAGCCGCGCGACATCGTGGCCACCGTGAAGTACATGGTCGGCCTCATCAAGGGCGAGAGCGTCATGGTCGCAGCCGACGACAGCCGCTTCAACGTGCCCGTCCAGCCGGATGACATCGACCACCTGGGCAACCGCCGCGTCCGCGCGGTGGGTGAATTGTTGCAAAATCAATTCCGCGTCGGCTTGCTGCGCCTGGAGCGCGTGGTGCGCGAGCGCATGTCGGTGCAGGACATGGAGACGGTGACGCCCCAGGCCCTCATCAACATCCGCCCCGTAGTCGCGGCTATCAAGGAGTTCTTCGGGTCCAGCCAGCTCTCGCAGTTCATGGACCAGACCAACTCGCTGGCCGAGCTGACCCACAAGCGCCGCCTCTCCGCGCTGGGGCCGGGCGGACTTTCCAGAGAAAGAGCGGGCTTCGAGGTCCGCGACGTGCACTATTCGCACTACGGCCGCATCTGCCCGATTGAGACGCCTGAAGGTCCCAACATCGGGTTGATCGGCTCGCTTGCGACCTATGGCCGCGTCAACGAGTTCGGCTTCATCCAGACGCCTTACCAGGCCGTCGTGGATGCGCGCGTCACCGGCGAGATCGAGTATCTGGGCGCCGACGAGGAAGACGACCACGTCATCGCCCAGGCCAACACCCGACTCGACGAGAACGGCAACATCATCGACGAGCGCGTGGTCGTGCGCGCCCGCCACGAGACCCAGATCGTGAGCCGCGACCAGGTCGACTTCATGGACGTGTCGCCCAAGCAGATCGTGTCGATCGCCACCGCGCTCATCCCGTTCCTGGAGCACGACGACGCCAACCGCGCGCTGATGGGCGCGAACATGCAGCGCCAGGCGGTTCCCCTGCTGCGCCCCGATCCCCCGATCGTGGGCACCGGCATGGAGTTCCGCTCCGCGAAGGACTCGGGCGCGCTGGTCGTGGCCGAGGAGGACGGCGTGGTGGTGGCCGCCGCGGCCGACAAGGTCGAGGTGAAGACCGCCGACGGCCAGCGCCGCCTCTACAAGCTGAACAAGTTCAAGCGCTCCAACAGCGGCACGTGCATCAACCAGCGCCCGCTGGCCCGCAAGGGTCAGATCGTGGAAGCCGGCGACGTGCTGGCCGACGGCGCGTCCTCGGCGGGCGGCGAGCTCGCGCTGGGCCGCAACGTGCTGGTTGCGTTCATGCCCTGGGAAGGCTACAACTACGAAGACGCCATCCTGCTCAGCGAAGAGCTGGTGAGTGAAGACGTGTTCACCTCGAT
>VGFD01000343.1 GCA_016868975.1 Armatimonadota bacterium
ACGGCCGCCGCGGCCGCGCGGGCCCGCGCCATCGTCATGGATGTCGAGCGCCGCCTCGGCTTCGAGCCGGTCGACCGCGAAGCGGACAAGCTCGGCTACGATATCGAGAGCCGCGTGCCCGGCACCGGCAAGCTGCGCTTCCTCGAGGTCAAGGGGCGGATTTCCGGTGCCAACACGGTGACGGTGACCAAGAACGAGATCCTGACCAGCCTCAACAAGCCGGACGAATTCATCCTCGCGCTGGTGGAGTTCCTGGAGGGCGACGGCCACCGCGTGCACTATGTCCGCCGCCCCTTCCGGCGCGAGCCGGATTTCGGCGTGACCAGCGTGAACTACGATTTTAGCGAGTTGCTGCTGCGGGCAGGGGAGCCACGGTGACGGTGGCCGGCAAGGGTCAGACCCCGTTCACGGATGCGGACCGGCTACGGCTGCTGCAGTTGCAGACGCGGCGTGCCATGGCCGACAGGCGGGTCAAGTCGACCGAGGTCGATGC
The DNA here is from genome assembly GCA_016868975.1 of Armatimonadota bacterium. Taxonomy (GTDB): domain Bacteria; phylum Vulcanimicrobiota; class Xenobia; order RGZZ01; family RGZZ01; genus VGFD01. The sequence goes on from VGFD01000343.1 coordinate 494, forward strand.
ACCCCCGCCTGGGGGTCAGACGGCATGCGACACGGATCTGGAACGCTGGAGACTATTGCCGGAAAGCTTGGTGCTGCACGCGTGGCAGAAGGAATGCTTGGCAAAATGGCTTCCGCTGGGCTGCGGCACCGTCAAGGTCGCGACCGGCGGCGGGAAGACCATATTCGCACTCGCCGCCGCGCAGGCGCTGCAGAACTCCACGCAGGCAGACCTCCGCCTCGTTATCGTGGTTCCTACGATCCCACTGATGAACCAGTGGTACGACGATCTACGGGAGGGGACCGTACCTGCGTCGGCGATCGGGTTCATGGGCGCGGGCCGGGCACCTCCGCAGGCGAGTTCGCTGCGTATTCTGTTGTGTGTTCTGAACTCCGCGCGAGAGAAGTTGCCCGAGTTCGTCGCAAGTGCCGGGTGGGGGCCGCGGATGCTCCTGGTCGTGGACGAGTGCCACCGCTCTGGCGCCGAGCAGGCACAACGCATCTTTGACTCACACCCTCGCTACACGCTCGGTCTGTCGGCGACGCCCGAACAGGACGGCGAGGACGAGGAGGTGCCCAGCGATCAGGCCTACGAGCGGGGTGTCGTCGGACGAGCCCTGGGGCCGATCATTTTCGACTTCACGTTGCGAATGAGCTTGGAGGCGGGCCTGCTTACGCCCTTCGAGGTCTGGCACGTCGCGCTGCCGCTGGCGCCGGAGGAGGCGGTCGAGCACAGCAAGCTCAGCCGCGAGATTTCGGACCTGCGCAAGAGCCTCCAACCGATCCATGTCAAGAGCCGCTCAAAGCAAGGTTTCATTGCCTGGTGCCAGACGCAGGCGAGTAGAGGCGGCGCCAACGCAACCCAGGCGGAGCGGTTCATCGGACTCGCGAACAGCCGGAAGGACCTGCTTTACCGGGCCAAGTCTCGCACAGAGGTGGTGCTCGGCCTGCTGAGAATGGCTGCCGCGGATCCTGAGAGCCGTGCGATCGTGTTCCATGAGCGCATCGAGGAGATTGAGCGGCTCTATCTGCTGGCGGAGGAATGCAACTTCCCTGTGCTCCTCGAGCACAGCCAGCTGCCGGACAGCGTGCGGACCGAGAACATCGAAGCATTTCGGCGCGGCGTGGCACGCACCATCATTTCGGCTAAATCGCTCGTTGAGGGCTTCAACGTTCCCTCCGCCGACCTCGGCGTGATCGCCGCCTCGTCCAGCTCGGTACGCCAGCGCATCCAGAGCCTCGGCCGGATGCTTCGCCGCAAAGAGGGCGGACGCACAGCGCGCATCGTAGTGCTGTATGTAGGCGACACCGAAGACGAGGCAATCTACGAGAAGGCCGACTGGGAATCGGTAATCGGCGCGAGCCGCAATCGCTACTTCGCGTGGCGCCCTATGGCGGTCGCGGCTTGGCCAGAGGGTCTGGTCGAGACCGGCAAGCCACCACGCAAGTACCGACCTCCCTCTTCGCTTGTGGATGCGAGTACGCTGAAGCTTGGAGATCCATATCCCGGGCAGGTTAGCGGGCTCGACTTGAAGGTGGACCAGGGCGGGACCCTGCGCACGGATGATGGCATGCTGGTCCCTGCCCCGCCGGAACTCGTGACCGAGATCGTGGCGCGAAATCGCTACCGGCGCGCGCGACGTACGCCGGCAGGCCATTTGATCGTACGCGTCGATTCCAGTGAGGGTGAGTGCGCTGATTGGCGATTTCTCGGCTTGCTGGCGCTGCCCGACCCAAACGATTCGCCACGGGCCACAATGTATGGAATCCGCAGTGTCTCTGGCCGGCGGGTCATCAGCGAGAGTACCGGTCACGGTTCAGCAAGTTTCGCACTCGGCCCGGGACAGGCTAGATCGCTCGAGGCCGGCGCGGCGCGTGACGAGCTGCTTGACTGGATCAAGAGTCTCGAGCGCGAACGCGGTGTGAAAATCAATAAGCTTTTCTGGAACGGCACGACCTACTGGGTGGAAATCAAGGGCGAGCAAGCACACCCTCCGGGCCTGCTGCCGGCGTTGGAGTTCAGTCCATGAGCTTTCTATTCCGGCCGGCAGCCCGACCATTCAGGCGCTGGATGGGGCCGTTCTCCCCAGCCCGCGGCACGCGTTCGGGTTTCCGATTCCACGGCGGACGTCTGGGCACCTGGGTGGAGGACCGCGAGGTCCGAGGGTTTTGGAGCCTCAAGGCTAGCCCAAGCGTGCGTGCCCTACAGAAACTGGTCATCGACGAGTGGGGCGGTGGTCGTGTCCTCTTCTTGCCGAACGGCTACTTGGTGAAGCCCTTGCAAGGGGATCACGAGCGCGGCAAGCGATCATACATCGGACGATTCAGCGGACGCGTTATGTTGGAGCGCCCCGATGGCTCGGAATTTGATCTGTCTTCGCCGGGTGTAACCCCCGGACGACCATGGCCAGGACCGAAGACAACCGGCCTTGAATGCTACGTCGACCGCGCAGGCAGTCCGGTTTGCTCCTGGTACCATCCTGCAGAGTATGGTCGGGACGAAATAGAACGGCGGTTAGCGTCACCGGATCCTATCCTTGCGGAAGGATTTCGTTTGTGCCGCCCAGGGGACATTGGCGGAAGAGTGCGCATCACCGCCAATGGGCATGTCATCACGAACCGGCAGGAGCGCGACCAGTCGTGGACGACGCTCTATGTCGGTTGGATCGACCCAGCGTCGTGGGGCGACTGGAACCACTGGATCGTGGAGCAATGAGCCATGGTTGAACCGAAGCTGTACCGCGGCCTCTGGCCCCAGAACGTCAGCCGTCTTGCCAAGTATGTCGTGCGCTCGGAGGCCGGCGTATGGAAAGTGACTGTCTTCTATGAGGCCGGCGAGGGCCTCAAGTACCTTGCCGTGGAAGGCGGTGGGCAGGAAGTCGTCAACCGGATCAACACGCTCAAGAGCGCGGTTAGCGACAAGCCGGGCGGTGCATTCTACGTGAACGAATACCGCCACATCTTGGTGCCGATTGCCGCACCCGGCGGAAAGGGTACGGGCTCGCATTACTACTGTGCCGGACGCCTCGAGGGCGACTTCCGGTTTGAGTTCGAGGGCAAGCCCCTGACGACGAAGCCCCTGGCGGCAAACGGCATGCCACTGAAGCCGAGAGACAAGTGGATCGGGCCACGGCCGGGCATCCCGTACGTTCTGGCGGCCGGCGGGGCGGATATCTACTACGAGACTCCGGCACTGACGGAAACGGACCCGCCGGAGGTGCGATCAAACATGACTCGCAAAGTCCAGCTGTCCAAGGTGCTCAAGGACGCGGGAGCGGTAGCGCGGGCGACCCAGCCTATAACGGCGGTCCGCGGCCACCAGGGAGGCCGATTTTATGTGAACGAGCACGGTGCGATCTTCACGCCGGTTGGCGCCGGCGATGGCAACGGGCTCGAATACACCTACTGTGGTCAGATTAACCGCACAACCTGGTTCCAGGAGCCCGTGATCTGAAGGCGTTGAAGAAACTCATCGAGGTCGCCCTCCCGCTCGAAGCCATCAACAAGGCCTCGGCGCGAGAGAAGTCGATCAAGCACGGCCATCCCTCCACGCTGCATCTGTGGTGGGCCAGGCGGCCGCTGGCGGCGGCGCGGGCGGTGATCTTCGCGCAGATGGTGGATGACCCCTCGGCCTACGTGGACACGCTGCGCGCCGACCCGACGCTCAAGCGCAAGGCCGAGACGGCCCTCAAGGCCAGGCTGAAGCTGTGGGAGGAAGCGCGCGAGATCGCCCGCAAGGCCAAGGGCACCAACCGCGCCGTGCCGGAGCCCGGGCCGCAGCCGACGCTGGACGACATGTTGGCCGACGCAGAGCGGCAGCGGCTCTTCCGCATCATCGAGAACCTGGTGCTGTGGGAAAACACGACAAACGAGACGGTGCTGCAGGCGGCGCGCGACGAGATCTGGCAGAGCTGGCGCCGCGCCTGTGCCGAGAACGCCGACCATCGCCAAGCGAAGGAGCTGTTCGACCGCAAGAAGCTGCCGGCCTTCCACGATCCCTTCGCCGGCGGCGGGGCGCTGCCGCTCGAGGCGCAGCGGCTCGGGCTCGAGAGCTACGCGAGCGACCTGAACCCGGTGGCGGTGCTGATCAACAAGGCGATGATCGAGATCCCGCCCAGGTTCGCGGGGCTTGCCCCGGTGAACCCCGAGGCGCGCAAGGAGAAGTCGCTGATCGCCCGGGAATGGAAGGGCGCGCAGGGCCTGGCCGAGGACGTGCGCCACTACGGCCAGTGGATGCGCGATGAGGCCGAGAAGCGCATCGGCCACCTCTACCCGAAGGTCGAGGTGACGCCTGAGATGGCCCAAGATGCAAACACCCCGCGGCCGGACCTGAAGCCCTATGTCGGCCGCAAGCTCACGGTGATCGCCTGGCTGTGGGCGCGCACGGTGAAGAGCCCGAACCCGGCCTTCGCCAAGGTCGATGTGCCGCTCGCCTCGACCTTCATGCTCTCCACCAAGGCGGGCAAGGAGGCCTATGTCGAGCCGGTGATCGAGAATGGCGGCTACCGCTTCACGGTGAAGGTGGGGAAGCCGAAGGATGCGGAGGGGGCGAAGAGCGGCACCAAGCTGTCGCGCGGCGCGAACTTCCAGTGCCTGATGTCGGGGACGCCGATCGCGGGCGACTATATCAAGGGCGAGGGCAGGGCCGGACGCATGGGTGCGCGGCTGATGGCGATCGTGGCCGAGGGCGACCGGGGGCGCGTCTATCTCGCGCCAACGCCGGAGCACGAGGCGGCGGCGCCCAAGGCGAAGCCGGAGTGGAAGCCGGAGCAGTCGTTGCCCGACGACCCGCGCAACTTCTGGACGGTGCAGTACGGCCTCACGACCTACGGCGACCTCTTCACCGCTCGCCAGCTCGTGGCGCTGACGACCTTCTCCGACCTGGTGCAGGAAGCGCGCGAGCGGGTGCAGCGCGACGCCCTCGCCGCCGGCCTACCCGCCGACCCCAAGCCCCTGCGCGACGGCGGCACCGGCGCCACCGCCTACGCCGAGGCGGTGGGGGTGTACTTGGGGCTCGGTGTCGGTCGGAGCGCCAACTACTGGTCGTCCCTGACACCGTGGGGCGGTGACTTCATTGTGCAGACGTTCGGACGCCAAGCGATCCCGATGGTTTGGGACCACGCGGAGGGAAATCCGCTCTCGGCATCCACCGGCAATTGGACTGGTGCGCTGGAGTGGATTGAGAAAGTCATGGTCAATGCGTTTCCTGCTTCGCAGGACGGGGGGGCCACTCAGGGTGACGCACAAACGCAAACGATCAGTCGGGACAAAGTGATCTCCACGGATCCTCCTTACTACGACAACATCGGCTACGCCGACCTTTCGGACTTCTTCTATGTCTGGCTGCGCCGCTCGCTGCGACCCGTGTTCCCCGATCTTTTTGCCACGCTCGCGGTGCCCAAGGCCGAGGAACTCGTCGCCACGCCTTACCGTCACGGCAGCAAGGAGAAGGCCGAGACGTTCTTCCTTAACGGCATGACGCAGGCGATGCATCGGCTCGCGGACCAGGCGCACTCGGCTTTCCCAGTCACCATCTTTTACGCCTTCAAGCAGTCTGAGACCGAAACGGGAG
>VGFD01000344.1 GCA_016868975.1 Armatimonadota bacterium
TGCCCTGCACCGCCCACATTACTCAGAAGGTGAAGAGCAGCAGCAGTATGATGGTGCGGCTGGACTCAAGAAACAGCGCGGCCGCCAGCAGCGGCGCGACCACGACCGCGGCTCGGCGCCCCTGCAGACATCCAGACCAGATGACGACCAGCGCCACGGCTAGATAACCAGCGTATTCCGACGCCGAGGGGAAGAAGGAGAAGGCCCGCACCACGCCTCCCACATTGAGCGCCACGTAGCCCGCCGTGTCCAACCATGCCTGCTCGAAGGGGAGGAACCCGACGTAGGTCTGATAGATCCCCAGCAGGGCGGCCGCCACCGCAACCGGGACCACCACCCGGGAAAATATCGTCGACATCAGCGCCGTCGTGGCGTGAGCGCGGCCGATCCAGTACCAGAACAGAGGAACGATGTAGAACAACGCGCCCGCGTATCCGACGGTCAAGTTGCCCTGCAGCGGATTCAGGGTTTGCACGGCCATCAGCATCATCAGCGCGAAGATCCAGCGCGACAGCGGCGTGTCCACCCGCAGGCGGCGGCTGCCCGGCAGAAGTATCAAGAATAGTGCAAAGGCCGGCGCGACGAGCAGGAGGGGGTCGTTGGGGGACCAGCCGGTAAAGGGGATGAGCAAGCGGCGGAGATCCCCGAGCAGCGACAGGAAGAAGATGGCGACCGCCACGCCCGCCGTCGGGTTCGCAACGGCCACGTTTGCGAGAATGGCGAGGAGCAAGCCGGCACCGGCCCAGCGGAACATTGTGCCCCCCTTCCAGACTTTCACAAGAGTTGGCCGTGCGAGGCGCTCGTCTCTGGGTAAGGTATCGGCCGGCGTGGGCGAAACAAAATGCGGGCAGAAAGATTCCTTAGGACATCGTCGAAATCCGGGCCTGGGATGGGAATGTTTACGCGTAACGGGATCCTCGCGCTAGTCATCGTCCTGGTCTGTCTTTCCGTGCGCGCCGACGCGGCCGGCTGGGGCCGCGGCTCGCTGGGCGGCCGCCTGCCGCGGCTGCCGAAGATCAAGACCGTCGATCCCATCGGGTCTCCCACGGCCAGCTACCTGGTGGCCTTCCGATCCGTGGGCAAGGGACGCTACCTCGGGCTGGGCCTCCGCCAGGAAGCCGCCGCGCTTCCGGAGATCGCCGGTCAGGACGCCTCGTTCATGCTCATCGACCGCGACGGCGGCCCGTTGCGCAGCGGCGACGTGGTCGGGCTCGCGTTGCGGGAGAACAAGCTGTTCTTGTGTGCTGAGGATGGCGGCGGCCGCGAAGTCCGCATCAACCGGCCGGCCAGCGGCGAGTGGGAGGCGCTCACCATCGTCCGCGTGGCCGGCCCCGGGCCCATCCGCAGCGGCGACGAAGTGGCGCTCCGCACCAGGAGCGGCCACTATCTCTCGGCGGTGGAGGGCGGCGGCCGAGAAGTAAACGCCCGGGGCGCGCAAATCGGACCCTGGGAGCGCTGGCGCATCGAAGTCCGCCACCGCGGGCCGATCTAGCATCGTGAGAGCAGGGTCCCGCCAGCCGTTAACAAACCGGCAACCGCGCCGCGTTCCCCCTGGAGTACAATCCGGGCGCATGAATATCGCCGCGACTTCTCCTGGAGTACAGCCGGTTCGCTGGATGCCGTTCACCGCGGCTCCCCCGAGCGTGCCCGTTCCGGTCGATTCCGTCGACCTGGGCAAAGTGTTCGAGAAGCGGGTGCGCGCGCCCAAGACGCCACAGGTCCTGTCCACCTGGCACTTCGCGGCGAAGGACAAGCACAGCATCGACGAGGTGTTCCGCGGGCCGGACGGCAGCACGTACGTGACCGCCGACTCCTTCGACACCGCCGACAAGAAGCACGCCAAGAGCTACACCGCGGCCTACGATCCGCACGGCAGCCTGCGCTGGGAGTATCGTCCAGACGTGCCGGGGCACGCCATCAAGTCGCAGTTCTTCATGGCGGACGGCTCGGCGTGTGTCCTCTCGCAGGAGGAAGGCGCGTGGCCGGAGCCGCTGGTGGTGATGCTCGATTCCAGCGGGGGCGTGCGCTGGCGCTACGAGGTGGAGGGCCGTGACAAGGCCGACTCCGTGCGTCCCGCGCCGGACGGAGGGGTGTACCTCAAGGCCGGCGACACGGTCATCAAACTCGACGCGGACGGGAAGAAAGTCTGGAGCAAGGACCTTTCGATCTACTCCGACGAGTTTTTCCACGTCGTTACCCCGGACGGCGGACAATTATTTGCCAGCGACGGTTTCTGCCTGAATTTTGGCACGCGCTCCTTCTATCGCCTGGACAAGAACGGCAAGGGCCACGAGGTGAGCCTGCGGACGATTACCAGTTTTCCGCTGGAAGTGGCCGACCGGCTGGTCTACGGCGGCGAGGACGGGAAAGTCCACGGGCTCGACCTCAAGACGCTGCGCGGCTGGGAGTGCCAGACGGAGTCGCTGCGCGGGGTCAAGACGCCGTTCCTGGGCCGCGACCAGAACGTCTACGTGGAGGGCCGCTACGACGACGACCGTCTCACCTGCATCGCGCCCGACGGCAGCATCAAGTGGCAACGGAACGTGACGGATCACCACGCCGGCGGGTTTAACGAGATTTTTCAGGTCGATAAGGACGGCACGGTCTATTACGTGCTCGACGGCGGCGAGGCCCTCGCGCGGATCTTGCCGGACGGCCGACCGGGCACGCCGCTGCCGTTTCCCGAGGGAATTTCCAGCTTCCGCCCGGGCGGGGATGGAAACGTCTACGTGTGGACCGGCGAGGGCCAGCTCGCGGTGCGCAACGTCGAGAAGGGGACCGGCTTCGCGCAGCCAGTCGACGTCGAGTATCCGCACACTTACGACGTGAAGGACGTCCTGCCCGGCGGCCGCGTCGTGCTGCAACGCATGGACGACATCTACGTCATCCCCATGGACGTCGACCGCGAATTACAAGAGGAGCTGGCCGAGTTGCAGAAAACCCAGAAGCCCGCGCAGCCGCCGCCGAAAATTGAAAAAGGCGACGATTGGGTGATTATCGGGGATATTCGGGTGCCCCGCAGGCAGTAGGTTTTTGAGAAGGACCAGGCTCCAGTCTTCAGGTAAGCAGCGGAGTGTCACCCTGATCGTCGCTGGATTCGTCGCCTTCGAGGTCGCAGGCCTCCAGATCTTCCACGATGACGTGGCCTTGGAAGCGCTCGAAGTGTTGCACGTTCAGGGTAAGTAATCGATGGATGCCGTGGGCGCGCATCGCGGCGACAATGGCCGCGTCATGGATCGCCTTACCGTGACAGGGAACCTCTTCAAGGAGGGAAAGCAGGGCCGGAAGCAGCGGCCGCTCCTCCGAAAGCAGGCGAATCGCGGCACGAAGCTCGGCCAGGTTATCGGCTGCATCGCGGTAACTGAGGCCCAGTCCGTTGTCTTTCATGGGACGCGTGCACACTACAAGATACTCGCGCGCGACCTGCGCACTCATCACGAGCGCCGGGTGACGTTCAAGGGCGAGAGTGGCTCTGGAATGGTGACGACGGGCAACATCCGTCGCCTCCAGCAGGATATTCGTATCGACGAACAGGGGCTCAGCGACCATCGTCACCATATATCTCGTCGCGACTATAGTGAGCGTCCGCCCCTACTTTGACCACCTTCAGACGCAGGGACCTTCGCGCGGGCCCGGAACCGACGGCCGGTGTTCCGAACGCGGCCTCCCGTAAGATCTCGCGCATCTCGCCCTGAAGGCTGCGATTGTGAGCCCGAGCCCGCTCCTTCAGGCGCGAGATCACGGCATCGTCGACATCACGGATGTGAATTGCTCCCATAGCAAAATGATAGCAGTTCTGGACAAGCCTGGCAAGCTAGGATTGACCCCTGTCTCCGCAGCCGCTCCCGCAGCCAGACGCGCAGGAGAACGCGGTGTTCAGCATCCTCCTGTGCAGCGCTCTGAGGATTGTGCTCTTGCTCGCCCGCCGCCCCACCATGGCCGCCGCGCGGAAGCGCAAGGCGCGCGGGGACAGGGTCCACGCCAGGTGCAGCGCGGCCGCCAGAACAATCAGCGCGACAATGAATTCCTGCATCAGCCGCCCAGCCACAGCGTGGCGTGATAGGTGACGAACGAGGCGGCGTAGGCGAGCGCGAACATGTAGCCAAACATCACCGCCGGCCATTTCCAGGAATTGGTTTCCCGACGGGTCACCACCAGCGTGGAAATGCACTGCGGCGCGAAGATGTACCACACCAGGAAGGACAGCCCGGTGGCCAGGCTCCACGATTTCGCGAGGGTCATGGTGAGCGTCTGGACGCCGCTTTCGTCCCCGGCCTCCACCGCGTACACGGTTCCCAGGGCGGCGACGGCCACTTCACGCGCGGCCAGACCGGGCACCAGCGCGATGCAGATCTGCGAATTGAAGCCCACCGGCCGAAAGACCGGCTCGAGAGTGCGCCCCAACATCCCCGCGAAGCTGTAGTCAATGGCCGGCATCGTCGGGTTGGGCGGCGGCGCTGGATACGACGACAAAAACCAGAGAATCACCATCACGCTCAGAATAATAGTGCCCGCGCGTCGCACGAAGATCACGAAGCGATCGAGCAGCCCCAGAAAAAGGCTGCGCGCGCTTGGGACCTTGTAGGACGGCATCTCCATGAGCAGCGGCGGCTGCGGGCCTTTGCACAGCGTCCGCTTGAGCACGAAGGCCACCAGGAGCGCGGAGACGATGCCCGCCAGGTACAGGCCGAAGAGCACCAGTCCCTGCAGTCCGAAGGGGCCGACGGCGGTTTGCGCGGGGATGAAGGCCGCAATGATCAAGGCGTAGACCGGCAGGCGCGCCGAGCAGGTAATCAGGGGAGCAATCAAGATGGTCGCCAGGCGATCACGCGGATTCTCGATGGTTCTGGTGGCCATGATTCCTGGAATGGCGCATGCAAAACTTGACAGCAGGGGGATAAACGCCCGGCCGTGCAGACCGACGCTTCCCATGAGCCGGTCCATGAGAAACGCCGCGCGGGCCATGTAGCCGGAATCTTCCAGCAGCAGAATAAAAAAGAACAGGATCAGAATTTGCGGCACGAAAACCAGCACGCTGCCCACGCCGGCAATAATGCCGTCGACCAGCAGGCTGCGCAACGGTCCCTCGGGAAGCGCGCCACCCACCAGTTGTGCGAGCGCGGCCACGCCTTGTTCGAGCAGTTCCTGCGGCGCGGCGGCCCACGAGTACAACGCCTGGAATATGAAGAAGAACAAGCTGGCCAGGATGAAGAGCCCGAGCACGGGATGCAGCAACAGCCTGTCCACCTTGCGGGTGACCGCCGGCAGCGTGCCGTTGGTGCGTGTCGAGGCGGCCACGATCCGATCCACCTCGCGCACCCAGGAGCGGATCTGGAGCGGCGTGGCTTCGCGCCATTCGTCCAGGGGAGCGGGCGGCGGCGCGTGCAGCACGCGTTCCAGGGCGCCCAGCAGGACGTCCACTCCGTCGCTGCGGATGGCCACGGTGGCCACCACCGGGATGCCCAGGTCGGCGGCCAGCGCTGTCAGATCGAGGTCGTAGCCCCAGCGCGCGGCGAGATCCATCATGTTCACCGCCAGCACGATCGGGCGGCGCACCGTTTTCAGCTCCAACAACAGCCGAAGGTTTAAGTGCAGGTTGGTGGCGTCCACCACGCACACGATGGCGTCGGGGAGGTCCTCAAGTGCGCCGCGGCCGAGCACCACGTCACGGGTGACCGCCTCGTCAGGGCTGCGGGGACGGAGGCTGTACGCGCCGGGCAGATCGATGACCCGCAAGCGCTCGCCGGAGGGCAGGCTGGCGGCGCCTTCCTTCCGCTCAACGGTGACCCCGGGATAGTTCGCGACTTTCTGGCGGCTGCCGGTGAGGGCGTTGAAAAGGGCCGTCTTTCCGCAGTTGGGATTGCCGACCAGCGCGATGAGGCGTGCCCGAGCGGTCCCCGCGGACGGCGTCGGGACCGCCGCGAGCGCGCTCACGGCGTGTCGATCCCGCTGATAAGGATGGCGTTGGCCTCCTGCCGGCGAAGCGCGATGACGCTGCCGCGAATCTGTACCGCGATGGGATCTTTCCCGACCGGGCCCTCGT
>VGFD01000345.1 GCA_016868975.1 Armatimonadota bacterium
GAGCGCTACGTGCAGATGGCGAAGCCGCTCACCGTTCCCATCAAGCGCAACAAGGGCATGCACCTCGTGATGGACGGGCCGCCCGTCCAGGTGACCTCCGCGCACCAGGGAGACACGCTGCGCGTGGTGGCCGGCCTGCTCGACGCAAGGGGCAAGGAAGTGGGCTACTCCGCGGTTGAGAACTCCGTGAGCGGCGAGCTGGTGCTGCGGCCCGGCAAGGCCACGACGAAAGGCAATCACCTGGAGATCCTTTATGCCGCCCCGGACTCCGGCGCCGAGCTGAAGGTCGGCACCACGGTGGCCTTCACCGTGAAGTTCTACTACAACGTCGCCTCCACCCGGGAGGCCTTTCTCAACTTCGAGATGGGCAACCCCACCGAGGTGACCAGCGGCAAGTGCTGGTACTCCTGGGCCGTGGTGTTGCCCCAGGGCAGCGGCCAGGGCGAGCTGAAAGTGCGGCGCTTCCTGCCCAACGTCTTGCAGGGCAACAGCATGATGAGCACGCTGGCGCTGCGCACCGACCCGCTGGGCGCCTCGGTCGTCTTCTTGACCTGCGCCTCGTATTTGCTGGCGGCCGGCCCGTGAAATTCCGAAATCGTGTGCTATAAAGTAGCGTGAGAGGAGTGGCACGCTTGAGTCATTCGCAACGGCGCCGGGGATTCTCGCTCGTCGAGGTCATCATCTCCATCGCGCTGCTCTCGATCATCATGGCGCTGGTGCTTCCGCCGTTCACCAACTACCGCACGCAGCAGTTCGCCGGCCAGGCCGCCGAGGAGCTGGCCGCCGACTGCCGCCGCATGAGCGCCGAGGCCTTGCGCCGCGAGGGCTACTTCTACGTCAAGATCGTCAACTCCACGAACTACGAGCTGTGGGACGGCACGGAGACCACGCGGACTGGCGCGGTCGTGCTGCGCTACAAGGCGCGCCAGACGATGGCCGACTACGGCGCCGTGACAATCACCCCGGTCGGGGGCTCGGTCACGGACGCGAAGCTGGTTTTCGGCGAAAAGGGCTGGGTCCGCGACTCCACCGCCAGCGCGGAGCCCAGGACCAACATCCAGAAGCAGACTGAGACGGTCACCTCCAGCGGCGGAAACTTCACGGCGAGTTACTGGGGGTTCACGGTGACCTCCGCGCCCGGGGTGGCAAAATATACCTACGAAGTGCGCGTTTACGAGAACGGGCGCGTGAAGGTGGTGCACTAGATGGCTCGACGGGCGCGAGGCCTCGCGCTGGTGCTGGTGATCCTGGTGATGCTCATCTTGATCATCATCGTGACCGGGTTCACCGCGTTCACCACCCAGGACGTGAAGACCGCGGACGTGTCGATGGACGCGGCCACCTGCTATTACCTCGCGGAGGCCGGCATCGACTACGGCGTCTATCTCATCAAGCACAACCTTTCCATCTATCCCTCCGCGGGATACGCCGGCGGCATCGGCCAGAATTCGGCGTATACCAAGGCCGGCGCGGTGATGAACCTGTCCTACGATTACGAGACCAACGTCAACGACCTTGACGTGGTGCGCCAGGAGCACATCGTCATCAGCAACCTCGCGTATCCGCAGATGAACTGGATGTCGGTGACCAGCCTGTGCGGCACCTTCGCGGTGAAGTACGATCTCGCCAAGTGCACCTTCACGCCGGCCAGTGGTCCGGCCACCGTGGTTTTGCAGTCGACCGGTTACATCCGCCAGATGCCGTCCAGCCTGGCGTCCTCGACGAACCTGCTGGGTGTGAGCATCACCAACCGCAACTGGCCCATCAAGGCCCAGCGCACCGTCAGCATGAAGCTTCGCATCGCGACCACCTCGGCCAGCATTTCGAGCAGCGCCCGTCCCTACATGACCGTGGAGAAGTTCTTTGAGAAGTTCCGCTAGGCGACGCGGCCTCAATCTCGTCGAGATCCTGGTGGCGGTGGCGCTGGCCGCCGTCGGCTTCCTGGTGATCTTTGAGCTGTTCCCGCTGGGCTTCAAGGCAGGCGAGAAGGCGCAGTCGCGGAGCATCGCGGCAGGCATCGCCAGCGACCTGATGTCCCGCTTCCGCATGCGCCTCAAGCAGTATCCGGTGGCCTATGACTACGCCGGGAACGGCGCCACCGACGGGGGCGACTGGCTGTCTTTCCTGCCCAGCGACCAGGGCTCCGGAGATTTTGGCGGCAAGATCATCTGGTACCCGTGCCGCTCCGGCGCCGCCAGCGTGCCGGCCGGGCGCAACGTCGGAGATCCTGACGGCGAGCCGCTGGGTGACGCCATCAACGGCAAGTACTATTTCTGGGGCTGCCAGATGTACGAGGTTGTCGATCCGTTGCAGAAAATCGTCCCGGCGGTGTCGTGGACGTACGTGGGCAGCACCTCCGCGGGCCCGATTACTTTTGGCAACGCGTCGGTTGCGTCCACCTCCACCACCGACAAGAACCCCATATATAAGAATGACCTCATCGGCATGCGCCGGGTGACCATCTACTTGCGCGGACCCCTGTACAACTTCAACGACATTCCGAAGGCCGACGCCTCTAACCAGGGCGGCAAGGGGGCTTCGACCAGCGCCGTGGAAGTCCGCATGGCAAGCTACGTCACCAGCTACCGCATGGGAGACACGACGCTCAGCGCCAAGGTATACGGCCCGGACGCTGATATCTGGGGGAACACGCGGACCCCGTCCACGAACAAGCTCGTCGTGATGGACGTGAATGATTTCTACGCGTGGGCGGGGGCCGGCAAGATGACCACCTCCGAAGCTTCCGACACCGGTCCGGTGGCGGCGGTGGGCAATACCACCGTCAACCAGAACGTGTACGGCCTGGACAACATCTGGATAGGAAACAGCGACAACGAGATCGTGAGCACCGCGACGGCAAGCGGCGAGAGCAACAAGATCGTGGGCATCCACTTCGAGACGCTCACCACCATCGGATCCAGCGGCACGCTGAGCACTCCATACTACGTGCTGACGCTGCTCAAGCCCATCCGCGGGGTGCGGACGGCGGGCACCGACGCGACCGACTACTATGACACGGCCAAGGCCAGCTGCACTCGCTCGGGCCACGGCGGCGCACAGCACGGGTCGCACTACGGATACGCGGCCGGCACGCGCGTGCGCAGCCTGATCCGGCTGATGTATTGATGGAGCTGCGATGAGAAAGCCGCGCGGACTCACCCTGCTGGAAACCGTCGTCACCATCGGCGTGTTCGCGATTCTGTTCGGCGTCGCGACGATGCTGCTCATCGGCGGCGTGAACGCGTGGCGGCAGGGCCAGCAAAAGAACGAGCTGCGCGCCGCCGGGCGCAACGCGGTCGACATGCTGCTCCAGGACATGCGGCAAGCCACTTCGATCTCCAGCCCGAGCCCCTCGGCCAGCAACACCGGTCAGGCGCTCGTCTTCCAGCGGCCCGGCCCCAACGACGTCGGCACCTTCACCATCACCTACACCATCGAGAACAACGCGCTCATCCGCTCGGACGGCAGCAACAAGGTCGTCATCGCGGAGAACGTGGTGGGCACCGATCCCCGCACCACCCCCTCCGGAAGCAGTTTTTTCGGGTGGTACCGAGAGAACAAGACCACCCAGACCGCTGGCTATGCCGGCTGGACACTGAAGGTTTCCCTGTACATGGTGACCAACGCCTCGACCATCGCCACCACCGACCGCACCAAGCGCCAGGACATCAGCCTCACCACCTCCATCTTCCAGATGACCCAGGTGGTCGGAGAGCCGTCAACGTACCCGGCCGCCGCCAACTCCACCAACGGCACGACCTATCCGGCCGCCAGCCTGAGCAGCGTGCCGGCGCCGACCGATCTGTCCGACCCGCGCCCGCTTCCGTTCCAGGGGGAAATATGAGCCGGGCTTGAACCACTCCCTCCCTGCGGGTATAATCCAATACATCGCGGCTGTTCCACCCAGGCCGCGTTCCGAGGATAGCGCGTGCGTCGAGTATTCAACGGCCTAAAGAGCAGGCTTCGTTCTCTTGCCGGTCATGAGGGCAGCGTCTTCGTCCCCATGGGCCACGGGGCACTGGTCCGCGCCAGCCTGAGTCGCTCCCCGCTGCACGAGGAGCGCCTCCACGCTCGCGTGGCGGACGTGCGGCGCGCCGCCCGCGTTCTCGTCCCCTCACCGTACCTCGAGTCGCTGCAGCTGGTAGGTGTGCGCTTGAGCGGCCGGCGCGCCGTCGCCGTGGGCGGCCGCCGCTTCTCGGACGGTTTCGAGGTGGATTTTTTCGAACGGCGCAACACCTGGCGGCGCATGGCCGCCCGTCTGTGGATGGCGTCGGTTGGCGTGGCCGCCCTGTTCGCCGGGATCAGCGGACGAGGGCTTCCCCCGCAGGCGCCAGCAGAGCAGCAAGGCCTGCCGCCTTCCTGGGGTCTGTCCAATCTCGGCTCGGGGCATGCCTTCTCTACCCCGAGCGCGTCCGTGAACGTCGCCGGCACCGCGCAGCCCACCCCGAGCGCGTCGGTCACCGCCTACCCCACCACGGCGTTCCACACGAACGTGCCCGGCTTCGGCACCGTAAATTATCTCTCGACCGGCGGCCACACCAACATCCCGTCAGCCCATACCAACGTTTCGGTGACTTCGCCATGATTGACTATCGCGTAACACTGGTTGACCGCAACGGCGCGCGTGGACGCTGGGGCCTGCTCGAACCGGCGCCGTCGGTGGCGCGTCCCGCGGATCTTGGCCGTCGTCGCCTGGAGCGGCAGTACCGGGCCCTCATCGCGGACCCGGCCTGGCTGCCGGAAGCCCCCGTGCGGGTCTTGCTGGCGCGCGCCGACGAGAACGCTGCGCCAGCCGCCTCGGACTTTGAGCTTGCGTTCTTCGCGGAGCCCGCGCCCAGCGGCAAGGGGCGCGGAATCATCATGCTCGCGGCGCTCGCGTCGATGCTGTCGCTGCCGCGCCCGGCCGGCGCCGCGCAATCGGAAGCGGCGCGCCCGTCGCGGCCTCCGTCGGTGTACACCTCGGAGCCCGGGCCGCCCACCCGTCACCTCGTGAAGGAGAGCCGCAAGGTGCTGGAGCCGCTGCGCGGAAGGGACGGCAAGCCCGTGCTGCTTTCTCCGATGCACACCAACGTCAGCCCGGCCGCACACACGAACTTGAGCGGCGTGCACACCAACGTGTGGAGCAATCACTCCAACGTCAGCCCGACCTCGACGCCCAATCCACAGTCGGTGCACTCGAATCTGCCGCCCTATAACATCCCCCACACGAACATCACACCGGGCGACTGGGTCTTCTGAGCAAACCGGGTCGTCCCCCAATCGCACGCGCTTAGGATTAAAAATGCTCGAGTTGCGAGGGCCCGTTGTCGCCGCCCTGGAGGTCACGCCGGAGGGGGCCGAGTGGCCGGGCCACGGATACTTCAAGGCGGAGAAGCGGCCGCCGCTGACACCGTCCCAGTGGGGCGCCGTGATCGACAAACTGGGGCCCTTCGTCAACGAGTTTCGCGTCACCGGCGGCGAGCCCATGGCGCGCGCGGACATTTTCGAAATTCTCGACAGCCTGGAACGGGCGAAGCGGCCCTACCACATTTTCACCAACGGCCGCTGGGAAAACCGCCCGGAGACGATGCTGGGCTTCAAGAAGCTGACCTACGTGCAGTCGTTTCTGCTCTACCTGCACGGCCCCGACGCCGAGAGCCACGGCGCGCTCGGACCGGCGCCGTTTGACGAGGCCGTCAAGGCCATCGAGCAGACCGCGGCCACCGGGCTCGAGGTCAACACCAGCACGGTGATCACGAAGCAGAACGCCGAGCGCCTCGAAGAGCTGGTCGAGATGGCCATGAAGAAAGGCTCGCGGCACTCGGTGTTTAGCCGCTACATCGGGCCCCCGCGGCCGGACATCGAGCCCTCGTCGGACCTGTTGCGCGCGGCGCTCGACACCCTTGATGGATTACGCCAGTCCGGCTACAACGTGGCGCTCGGATCGTGCGTGCCGGCCTGCTACCACAAGTCGTTCAACCAGGGATGCTCGGCGGCCATCACTTACTGCGCCATCGATCCGTGGGGCGGGATGCGGCCCTGCGACCACTCGCCGACGGT
>VGFD01000346.1 GCA_016868975.1 Armatimonadota bacterium
ATACGTAGCGGCCCAGGCCGTGCAGGGTTGGACCAAGCATCCGCGCATCGAGGGCAATGTGGGTCATTTTTCCGGAGAATTGGTCGGAGAAAGAAAAAAGCCTCCGAATTTCTCGGAGGCGATTTTCCGCGGAGTGTCTAGGGCTTCGCGGGCTGCGGCTGCTGCGGGGCCGGAGCCGGCTGCTGCTGCTGCTTGTTGAGCCGGCCCTCGTCGGGGTTCGGCATTCCACGGTCGTGGAAGTACTTCATCACGTGATAGCCGTAGGCGGCGATGTCGCCGACCAGGCCGACGACGGTGAGGGCGGTGGCCACGCTGGTCCCGACCGACGGGATGGCGAACGCGATGGCGCCGCCCAGGCCGGCGATGTCGGTGGCGAGGTGCGCGCCGTCAACGAACTTGTCGACTCTGCTGGAGTCGGGGTTCTTGAAGGTGTCCATGGCTTTCTTGCCGTCGAGCGCGAGGGCGACCACGCGGATCATCGGGAGGAAGCCCTGTTCGGCGACCGTCTGGAACTCGGTGGGCACGCCGCGGAACACCTGGTCCTTCACGGCCAGTGCGCTCTCCTTGAAGGCGAACGCGGGGTCCTGGCCCACGATGTTGGACACTTCGGCGCTGGTGGCGGAGAATACGTCACCGGCGAAAACCTTGAAGTTCTGGAAGGCGGACACGCTGTCTTTCTTGATCTCCAGGACGGTCTTGCCGTCGGCGGAGATGGTGATGGTCTCGCCGCCCTTCATCTGCTTGCCAACGAGTTGCGCGACCGTCGACGAATCGAGCAGGCGCTCCACCTGGGTGGGCTCGGGAACGTCACCGGGGTTCTTGCCGATGCTGACCTGGTCCTTCGGGTCAGCGGTGCCGGCGGCAGGCTGCTCTGAACGCTGCTGCGGCTGCGCGGCCGGCGGCGCCGTGTTGGCGGCCAGGGTAAGAATGCTGCTCGTCATTTCGGGTCTCCTCCTAGAACTCGTCCACCATCGGGTCCGGCCGCCTTTTCCCCGTAACGATCGCCGGACCGCTCGTGTCGCAGCGATACTATCACCCCGGCACCCGGCTGTAAATACGGAATTGTTGCCAAAATGTTAACAGCCCTCGGAGACGACGTCGGCCTTCGCAACAGGAGCCCCTCGGGTCGCACCGAAATCCCGCGGCCAATGAAAGACCGCGTGGCGGCCCAATCCCTGCGCGTGCTCGAGCTTGAGGACGTGCTCGAGGGCGTGGCCCGGCACGCCACCTGGGAGGGCGGCAAGGAGGCCGTGCTTGCGCTGCGGCCCTTCCGTGATCGCGACGAGGTTCGACAACGGCAGGAGGAAGTGCTGGAGGCCATCCACCTCGACGAGGGTTTCACCCCGCCGCCCCTGCGCGGCCTGCGCGACGTGCGCGCCGCGGTGGACGAGGCGGCGCGCGGGCAGGTGCTCGATCCGTCGTCGCTGCTCGAGGTGGGACAGGCGCTGCTGGTCGCTTTGAAGGTGCGGCAGTTTTTCTCCGACCGCTACGAGTCCGTCCCTCGGCTGACCGAAATGGCGCGGCTGCTCACCGCGCTTCCGACCCACGTGCAGGACGTCGAGGCCTGCCTGGACTCTGACGGCACGGTGCGGGACGCGGCCAGCCCAAAACTGGAAACCCTGCGCGTCCAGATCCGCACGCTGCAAAATCGCATCCAGACGAAATTGCAGGCTGTGCTGCGCAACTCCGCGTTCGGGAAAATGTTCCAGGAGCCGTTCGTCACCACCCGCGGCGAGCGCTACGTGCTCCCCATCAAGGCCGAGTATCGCAGCCAGTTTCCGGGCATCGTGCTGGACGCCTCCGCGAGCGGCGCCACGTTGTTCATGGAGCCGCTGTCCATCATCGATCCGGGCAACGAGTTGCGCGAGGCCCAGGCCGGCGAGCGCCACGAAGTGGTGCAGATTCTCACCCGACTGTCCGAGCGGATCGGCGCGGTGGCGCCCGATATCCGCGCCAACCTCGAGCTCCTCGCCGGGCTGGACCTGCGCATGGCGCTGGCCCGCTACGCCGGCGAGACGCGCGGGCGCATCGTGCCGGTCGAGGAAAAATCCCTGCTTATTTTGCGCAAGGCGCGCCATCCGCTGCTCGACGCGCGCGCCGTTCCCATCGACGTGACGGTGGGCGAGGGCCATCGCGTGCTCATCGTGACCGGCCCGAATACCGGCGGAAAAACCGTCAGCCTCAAGACCGTGGGCCTGATGGCGCTGATGGCCATGAGCGGCATGCCGGTCCCGGCCGGCGAGGGCACCCGCATCGGCTGGATCGACGGCGTCTTCGCCGATATTGGCGATGAGCAGAGCATCGAGCAGAATCTCAGCACGTTTTCCTCGCACATGACCCAGGTGTCCCGCATCCTGGAGGCGGCCGGCCCGCACAGCCTGGTGCTGCTCGACGAGGCGGGCGCCGGCACCGATCCCCGCGAGGGCACCAGCCTCGCCGTGGCCATCCTCGAAGCGCTGCACGCGCGCGGCACGCTGGTGGTGACCACCACCCACTACAACGAGCTGAAGGCCTGGGCCGCGCAGTTCGAGGGGGCCGCGAACGCCGCCATGGAGTTCGATGCCCAGACGCTGCAGCCGACCTATCACATTCGCATGGGGATGCCGGGCCGCTCGTGCGCGCTGGAAATCTCCGAGCGCCTGGGGGTGCCCGGGGAAGTCCTGGCACGCGCGAAAGAGTTGCTTGGCGCCACCCATTTCACCGTCGAGGATCTCCTCACCGACATCGCGGCCGAGCGCGAGGAAGCGCTGCGCCACCACCAGGAGGCGAAGCGCGCCCGGGAGGAGGCGGAGAAGACCAGCCGCGGGCTCCAGGACACCATTTCGAAAGCCCGTGGCGAGCGCGAAAGCGTGCTGCGCTCGGCCCGGGAAGAAGCCGAAGGGGTGGTCGAGGCGGCCCGCGAGGAGGCGCGCAACCTCATCCGCCAGGCCCGCGCGGAGATCGCGCTGCTCAAGGAAGACCGTTTTGAGAAGGCGCGCGAACTGGATCGCCTGGACAACCGCCTCAAGCAGGACGTGAAAGCGCTCGGGGAGATCGCCGGGGACGTTCTCGACACGCTGGACCGCCAGACCGACGTGCTTCCCGCGGCCCAGTTGGACGAGCAGCCCTCGGCGCCGGCGGACGGGGACGTGGAAGTGGGCGACCTGGTGCGCGTTCCGCGGCTCAACCAGGAGGGGATTGTGGCCGAGATCCGCGGCGACGAGGCGCAGGTGCAGATGGGCCGCATGCGCATGGCGGTGCCGCTGCGCGACCTGGAGCGGCGCTCGCGAAGGCAGTCTCGACCCCGCTCTGGAGGCACGGCAGGGCGCCACCCTCAAGAGGCGAAAGAGTCCCCCTCCTTCGACGCCTCCACCACGCGCGCGCTGCAGCGGACCGCCAACGTCAGCACGCGGCTCGTGCTGCTGGGCAGGCGCGCGGAGGAAGCGGCCTGGGAACTGGAGCGCTATCTCGACGACGTGGCTTCGACCGGAGTGAATGAAGTGACCGTGGTGCACGGCAAGGGCACCGGCGTCCTGCAGAAGGTCGTCCACGAGGTGCTGCGCGCGCATCCGGCGGTGGCGTCGTTTCGCTTCGGCGAGCCTGGGGAAGGCGGCTGGGGCGTGACCGTGGTGAGCCTTACTTGAGCCGCGTCGTCATCATGGCGTTTTCGTTCGACACGGTGTGCTTCCCCACGGAGCAGACCTATCGGGTCATCGGGCCCGAGCACTCGTCCCGCGTGCAGGGCGCCCACCGCGCCTCCCTGGTGGCCAGCCTGACCGGCCAGTTGGCGGAGTACGGCGTGGTGGTCGAGGATGTCGAGCACGGCGACGGCGAGGGCTGCTTTGCCATGGTGTTCACCGCGCGGATGGTGAACCCGCTGCTCACCCTGCCGGCCCTGCGTGAATTCTTGAAGAAGAAGGGCGCCGAGATGGGAATTTCCCTGCGCGTCCAGCGCGAGGATCTTTTCCTTGCGATGCACCGAATCTAATGTGGATTTCCAGCGAAGAAATTTTTGAAACCGTCCGCATGATCGAGATGGAGCATCTCGACGTGCGCACCGTGACGCTCGGCATCAACCTGCTCGACTGCGCCGGCTCCAGCGACGTGAAGACCGTCGCCACCCGCGTCTACGATAAAGTGGTGCGCACCGCCGGTGGATTGGCGGCCGTCGTGAAAGAGGTCTCCGACGACTTCGGGATTCCTATCGTGAATCGACGCATCTCGGTGACCCCGGTGGCCTACGTGGCGGCGGCCACCGACGCGAAGGACTACACGCCCATCGCGGAGGCGCTCGATCGCGCCGCCGAGGTGGCCGGGGTGGATTTTCTGGGCGGATTTTCCGCGCTGGTGCACAAGGGCGTGAACCCGTGTGACGACGTCCTCATCTCGTCGATTCCCAACGCGCTGGCCGCCACCCAGCGGGTGTGCGCCTCGGTGAACTGCGCGTCGACCCGGGCGGGCATCAACATGGATGCCATCGTCCGCATGGGCGAGATCGTGGTGGAGTCGGCATGGCGCTCGGCGGACCAGGGCGGCATCTACTGTGGGCGGCTGGTGGTGTTCGCCAACGTCCCCGAGGACAATCCTTTCATGGCCGGCGCCATGCACGGAATCGGCGAGGCGGAGGCGTGCATCAACGTGGGCGTGAGCGGTCCGGGAGTGGTGCGGGCCACGCTCGACCGGCTGGGCCGCGACTGCGACCTGGGTGAGGTGGCGGAAGCGATCAAGCGCACCTCGTTTAAGATCACGCGCACCGGCGAGCTGGTGGGACGCGAGGTGTCGCGCCGCATGAACGTCCGCTTCGGCATCGTGGACCTCTCCCTGGCGCCCACTCCTGCCCGCGGGGACAGCGTGGCCGAGATCCTCGAATCGATGGGCCTGGAGCGCTGCGGGACGCACGGCAGCACGGCCGCGCTGGCCTTGCTCAACGACGCCGTGAAGAAGGGCGGCGCCATGGCCTCGTCCTACGTGGGCGGGCTGAGCGGCGCGTTCATTCCGGTCAGCGAGGACTCCGCGATGGTGGACGCCGCCGAGTGCGGCGCAATTTCTCTGGACAAGCTGGAGGCCATGACCGCGGTGTGCTCGGTCGGCCTGGACATGGTGGCCGTGCCCGGGGATACGACGCCGGAAACCATTGCCGCCATCATGGCGGACGAGATGGCCATCGGGGTGGTGAACGGGAAGACCACCGGAGTGCGCATCATTCCCGTGCCCGGCCGCCAGGCCGGGGATCGCGTTCAATACGGCGGTCTCCTGGGCGAGGCCATCGTGATGCCGGTGAACCGCTTCTCGTCGGCGGGTTTCGTGCGCCGCAAGGGACGCATTCCGGCGCCCATTCAGAGTCTCACGAATTAGGCGCTATGGTCCTGGGGAAGTCTGCACGCAAAAACAAAAACGGCCCGTTGGCCGGGCCGCTTTTGTCAACCGCGCTGACGCCTACGCCGTGACGCGGTTCTTGCGGTTCGTCCGCAGGCATCGGGTGCAGACGCGCATGGGCGTCTCCTTGCCCTTGACCAGGACGCTGGCGGTCTGCAGGTTAGGCAGCCAGCGGCGGCGGGTCTTGCGGTTGGAGTGGCTGACCTGGTTGCCGGTGGTCGGGCCTTTTCCGCACATTTGGCAAATCATCGACATGGGCTTGACTCCTTTAGTGGGCCTCTTCGCGCGACTCGGGTCCTGGCAGGACGCAAGGTGGCTTCCCTTGAATCGGCGGCTTTCCTGGCCGCAAGGGCCGGTGCAAAGAGCGAAGGTATTCTATCACAACCGTCCCAGTGGGCGCAAGCCCCCCGTCGCGGCCGCGGCCGCGACCCGCTGAGAGAAAGGAGTCCCGGTGCGGGCCATCCGCATACACGAGCACGGCGGCCCCGAGGCCATGCGCCTTGACGAGGTGCCCGACCCCGTCCCCGGCCCCGGCGAGGTCCTGGTGGAGGTTGGGGCGGCGGGCATCAACCACCTGGACGTCTTCGTGCGCCGCGGCATGCCCGGCGTCACCATCCCCTTGCCCCGCATCCTGGGCGCCGACGCGGCTGGCGTGGTGGCCGTCCTGGGGGACGGC
>VGFD01000347.1 GCA_016868975.1 Armatimonadota bacterium
CAGCGTGATGATCTCGTATGGCCGGTACTCGAACCGCAGCGCGGATTCCGCCAGCAGCGGGTCCTCGCCGTCGGGGTCGGATTCCATTAAATTGACCCGCCGAGCCGAGGCGATCGGCAGGCCGCACCTCAGCGTCGCCGTGCCCCGTTGATTGTACGCTTCGTAGAGCCGCACGATCAGCGCGTCGCCGTCTTCCGCCTTTTTAACCGTCTCGAGTATCACGTTGGGCGCGTCCACCTCGAACAGCGAGAAGCGTACTGAAGCATCCCCTGTTCCCTGCGCCACGCGCACCGGCACGTTCAATTCGTACGCGTGCCGCACCGTCTCTCCCGCCCGCCAGTCCCCCGCATGGGGCAGCAACGAATAGGTAAACGCGTGCACGCCCAGATCCGCCACCGGATCCGGGGATACCGACCCCTTGAGCAGCGTGAGCCGCATGACGTTGCCGCGGATGTCCCAGCCGTACTTGCAGTCGGACAACAGCGAAACCCCGTAGTCGCCCTCGCTCAAGTCCGCCCACTTGTGCGCGCAGACCTCGAACCGCGCCCAGTCCCACGAAGTATTCCAGTGGGTCGGACGCTCCACGTTTCCAAACTGGATGTCGTAGGTGGCGCGCAGCGCGTTGACCGCCACCGGAAACGCCACCTTCAGAAGGGTCTGACGCTCGCGCCAGTCCACCCGGTTTTGGAAATCAATGCGCGGCACATCCCGGTGAAGCAGGATCCGCTGGCGGATCTCGGACTGGCGCCCCGCCGCCATCACCCGCCGGATCTCGACACCCGCCCGCAACGGGCCGCGCTCGACCACGTGCAGCGAAGCCATCTCCCGCCACGGATACATCTTGTCCTGGTAGAAAATGTCGACGTCCCAGGCATCCCAAGCCATCGGGCGATCTTCAAAGGCCAGCAGCGCATTTCCGCGGCAATACGCGCGCAGGTCAAGCACTTCCCGGTCGTGCCGCTTGTCCCACAGCGAAGCAATTTCTCCGCACTCGTCCAGAATGAGCCGAAAAAATTGATTTTCCAGCAGCCGCTCCTCGACCACGAGGTCCGACACGCCCAGCGCCGCCTCCATTACCGTCGCCACCCCGACGGCCGGAACCTCAAACGACACCAGCGTCTCGCGATGCCCTTCAAAATCCTCGATCGCCTGGCCAACCACGCCCCAGTGTCCGGGCACCTTGAACGGATCGCGCCGCACCCACGGTAGCGGGTTCAAGGCCACCACCCCGGAGCCAAGCCCGGCCACGGACGCTTCCAGCACGCGTTCCCCGGCGTGCCGCACGCGCGCATAGTCGTCCGCCGCGTCGCGATACACCGCTTCAATTGATGAGCCCGGCAGAATATCGTGAAACTGGTTGAGCAAAATGGTCAGCCAGCCCTCGGTCAGCGCGGCCTGAGGATATTCGACTCGGGCCAGCACCATGGCCAGACAGGCCGCAATCTCCGCCGACTGGTACAGGATTTCCGACTGGCGGTTGCCTTTTTTTACGTCCGCGTGCGTCGTGTAGGTGCCGCGGTGGTACTCGAGATATAACTCGCCGTTCCATACCGGCAGCCGCGGATCGTTGCCCACCTGCCCCTCGAGGTCCTCGAAGAACGCCTGGCTGGTGGACATTTTTACCCGCGGTCCCAGCGGAAACTCGCTCGCGCGAAGCGCGTTTTCGATCATCTCGCGAGTGGGGCCGCCGCCGCCGTCGCCAAATCCGTAAATCAGCAGCGCGCTGTCGGTCAAGTGCGGTTGCCGGTAGCCCTCCCAGAGCGCCTTGAATACGGCAGGCGATACCTGAGAATTGTAGTTTCCGTTCGGCGAGAAGTGGACCAGCACGTCAGTTCCGTCAATTCCCACCCACTTGAAGGTCTGGTAGGGCGGCTTGTTGACCTGGCTCCAGAATATCTTGATGGTCATGAAATATTTCATGCCGGCCTTGCGGATGATCTGAGGAAAGGCCGCCGAATATCCAAACACGTCGGGCAGCCAGACCACCTCGGTGCGGGTCCCGAATTCCCGCTCGAAAAACCGCTGTCCGTACAAGAACTGGCGGACCAGCGACTCGCCGCCGGTCACGTTGCAGTCGGCCTCGACCCACATGCCGCCGACGGTTTCCCAGCGCCCCTCGTCCACCGCGCGGCGAATTTCCTCGTACAGCGCGGGGTGATCTTCCTTGACCATCGCGTACTGCGACGGCTGCGAACAGGTAAAGTGAAACTCCGGATAGCGCGCCATCAAATCAAGCACGTTGGCGAAAGTGCGCGCGCATTTCCGCCGCGTGTGCACCAGGCGCCACAGCCAGGCGGTGTCAATGTGGGCGTGGCCGGTCGCCCACAGCGTCGGCACCGTCGGATCGAAGTCGATGCGTGCCAGTGCACTGCGCAGTCCCTGGCGGGCTGCCCGGGCGCTCGCCCGAAAGACGTCCGAATTCGTGCCGGCCCGAAAATCCAGCCGATTCGTCGCCTCGTCGAGCGCCTCGATTACCGCGGCGCGGCGGCGCTCGGCCGAAGCCATCCCCTGAGCGCTCTCCAGCGCGAACCGCATGTCTCGCGCCAGCCCGCGCATTTCCTCATCCACGCGGCGCAGCTCGGCGACGACCAGCCGGTGCTCGGCCCCGTCGGTGGCCAGCGCGTTGTGGTTCGTGGTGGGGAGAAATACGCCGCTATAAGCTTCCATGGCCAGCAGAAATGATTGGCCGGCCGCGTCGCCCAGCATCAGCTCGTGGTGCGCCGCGTCGAACGCCTGCCGCGCGACGCCGTCCACGTACACCAGGATTTCGGCGTCGAAGGGCTCGACGTGCACCACCGCGGTGTCGCCCGCCCAGTAAAAAGGGACCTCCACGCGGGTCCGCAGCCAGGCGGTCACCTCGCGCTCGGCGCCCCACGTGCGGTCCGCGCCAAGCACCGCCCAGCCGCTGTCGTCCGCGTCGGGATGCGCCGCGTCCGCCTCCACGAGCGCGCCCACCCGCACTCGAATCGGCCCCAGCGGAAGGCGCTCGCGGACCGCCGCCGCCTGCACGTCCGCGATTTGTCTTGCGATTTTCTCTTCGGTAAATGCCCAGCTCACGGCGCACTCCTTCCATCTGTTCACATTTCGTTCCTCGACAACGCGAGGCGCGCCGCAGCATGCTCCGCCCCATATTGGTCCCCCCGGTCGGCGGTCCGATCGCAGCTACTGCTGCTTCTTGACCCACTCGATCCCCGCGTCGGGATCGGCCTCGCGCACCACTCCCGCGCGCCGCAGCATGGTTACCCCCGCGTTCAGGAACGCCACCGTGAACGGGGCCGTCCGCCGCTTGAAGTAGGGGATGATCTCGGCCGCCAGCGTCACCGTGGCCGTCGGGTCGAGGCTGGCGTTCGTGAAGTGGATGTGCGTGGCGCCCGCGTCCACGTATTCCCCGATTACCCTGCGTAATTTCGGCACGTCGCCGATGGCCGTCATCCGCCGCAGCACGTCGCGCGGGATCGACATCTGCAATTCTTCGAACCGCTCGCGCTGCGCGTCGTCGCATGGATTTACCGTCATGTAATTGATGCGGCGCAATTCCTCGGCGTGCTCGAGTTGAATTCCCAGCCGCTCCATCACCGGTGGCCACACGACGCCCAAAGCGTGGTGCTGCAGCATGTCGAGGATCTTTTCCTCGTTGGGACTGAGCGCCACGACGATGTGGGCGATGCGGTCGATGTCGTCGGGATTCCTCCCACAGGCCAGGGCACTTTCTCGAATCGGCTCGAAGGCCCGCGCCCATTGATCCGGGGGAATCGAAACCGGCAGCCAGCCGTCCGCCACCTCGCCGGCGAATTTCTGCATCAGCGGTCCCAGCGCCGCGAGGTAAAGCGGGATCTTGCGCGCCTTGTAAGGCCGCACCCGCAGCCGCGCGCTGCGGGTGCGGTAGAAATCCCCGGAATAGTTGAGGGGCTCATCGCTTTCCAGCAATCCCTTCAACACCGCGACCGATTCTTTCACGCGGCGCACCTTGCGGTCCCAGGGAATTCCGAACGGGTCGAGGTTCATGGCCTCCCCGGAGCCCAGCCCCAGCACGATGCGGCCTTTCGCAAGCTGATCGGTGGTGGCGATGCGCTGGGCCAGCACGGCCGGATGCATGCGGTGCGCGTCGGAAACGCCGGTCCCGAAAATAATCCGCTTCGTGTGGGGCGCGGCGGCCGCGATCAAGGTCCACGCGTCGGGACAGGGCAGCAGGTTGGGAAACAGCATGTGATCGGCCAGCCACACGAAGTCGAAGCCGAGATACTCGGTGACTTTCGCGAGCCCGATCTGCATGCGGGGCGGAAGCACGGGAGGAAGGTTGAGTCCGAAGCGAAGGGGGGGCACGCTGCTCCCTTGGCGGCGCACACCCCTGGCTCCTACTGGCAGGCCCCCGAGCGCTGGCGAGATTCGAGGCGCTCCACCAGGGCCCTCAGCGCGTCCTCGTTGCACTCCACGCATTCCCTGTCGGCCGCGGCGCGCAGCATCGGGATCATGGACGGGTCGGCGAGGCAGTCGAGCAAATCCACGGCGGTCTTTCGGATGAGGTGGGAAGAATCGCGCAGCGCCACTTGAAGCACCGGCAGCGCCTCGGGAAGCCGCGAGCGCCCTACCCCGAGAAGCGCGGCGCAGCGCGTGCCAATGGGCAGTCGGGGATTTGCGATGACTTTGCCGAGCACCGGAATGGCGCGCGGGTCGCCGGAGTATCCCAGCCCCATGAGCGCGGCGTCCCGCAGAGGCACCGGCAGCCTGCCGTCCCGGGTTCTGCGCAGCAGCGCGTCATAAGCGGCGGAGCGGCCGCTGCTCCCCATCGCCTGGATGGCCAGGGCGCGCAGCCCGATGGGCAGCGACGGGTCCTCGGACAGCCGCGCGATATCCGCCGCGAAGCCCGCGTAGCGAGGGAGGACCAGCAGGATTCCAGCCAGCTCGCGGAGCGACGCGATCTGGTGAGGATCGCGCACCCAGCGCAAGAGCACGCGGCCGAACTGTGGATCATCGGAGGCGAGCGCCCGCGCCAGCGCCTCCCGGGCGTGCACCGACACCTGGGGATCAGAGAGCATCCTATCGAGATCCGACAGGTTTCCGATGGCCAGCAGGGCGCCGGCTGCCTGCACGCGCACGGCGCGACTCGGGTCGTTGAGCCGTCCCTTGAGCATCGACTCAGCCTCGGGCGGCAGGCTGTCCGCGGCGCGGGTCCGCCCGATCAGGCGGCAGCAGCGCGCGCGCACCCGGGGACTGGGGTGGCGCATCCCCTCGATGATGGCGGCCACCACCGCGGGGTCCTCGGCGCGATCGAGCTTCTGGTAGGCGTCCAGCTCGGTCTTGTTGGCCAGGGCCTCGACCCAGCCCGAGGGGGCGGAAGCGTCCGACGAGGTGGCGAAGACGAACGACAGCGCGGCCACCAGGACCGCGGCAAGCACGGCCAGACCCAGCCTTCGACTGTGCTGCGACATGCTAGGATATTGTAGCATGCCGGATGATCCGTTTCGCATCTGCGCCACCTGCCGCAACCTCGAGGTCCTCGACCAGGGACGCGAGTTTGCGCAAATCGCGGACACCGAGTACCTCACCTTTCGTTGCCGTCGCTTGAACGTCACCGGAAGGGAAGATTATTTAATGGCATCCATTCCGCGCGAGCTTCCTGAGGAGGTCCCCCGGCAATGTCCCTACTGGGAGCCCTGGCGGGCTTGACCGCCGGCCAGGAAACCCGCCTTACTGGAGCACGTGGCAAAGGGAAAGCGCAACTTTTCGCCAATTCCAGGGTTAGTGAGAATTATTCAACACACTCTGGAGGCGGGAAATGCGCACCCGAGTTCTCACCCTTGCCCTGCTGGGATGCTTGACGGGCGCCGCGCGGGCCGACGGCTTCGACTTTGAGGGCCCCAGAGGGAATTCGTTGCCCTCGGTGACGGCGCCCTCGGTGACGGCGCCGACCGGGAGCGCGGCGCCCTCGGTGACGGCGCCGACCGGGAGCGCGGCGCCTTCGGTGACGGCACCGACCGGGAGCGCGGCGCCCTCGGTGACGGCGCCGGCCACGCCGGCGATTCCCGAG
>VGFD01000348.1 GCA_016868975.1 Armatimonadota bacterium
CCTGCCCGGGCGACCCGCACCACTCCCGCACCCCCGCATACCCCCGGCACCACGCAGGCCGGGTTACCGTCACGGGGGCGGTAACAAGCACCCCGGTGCCGTGTTACCGTCACCGGGGCTGGACATCGCCCCGTGTCCCTCCCCGGTGTCGGTAACCCGGCGACCGCACGAGGTCAGGGGTCCCCAGGCGGCCGGGCGCCAGGCGGCGGGGATGGAGCCAGCACCTGCCCGGGCGACCCGCACCACTCCCGCACCCCCGCATACCCCCGGCACCACGCAGGCCGGGTTACCGTCACGGGGGCGGTAACAAGCACCCCGGTGCCGGGTTACCGTCACCGGTGCTGGACATCGCCCCGTGTCCCTCCCCGGTGTCGGTAACCCGGCTACCGCACGAGGTCAGGGGTCCCCAGGCGGCCGAGCGCCAGGCGGCGGGGATGGTGCCAGCGACCTGGCCCGCGTACCGCACCACTCGCGCGCCACCGCACCGCGAACTTGATCCTGCTGGCCGCCCTGCGCGACGGCATCGTGCTCTTCGACGACGGCGCCTGGGCCCGCCATCAAGCGCGGTTTCGCGAGCTGCTTGCCAACGGGACGCTCATTCCACTCGACCGAGGATGGCGCGTGGCGCGCAAGAGACCTCACTCCGGCGCAACCGCCAGATAGCGGCACCGGCGACCCACAGCGCCTCAGGCAGTTTTCTTCGGCTGCTCGTCGTGGCCGGTCAGCGCGTCCTTCACCCGGATCAGGTCGTGCTCCAGCCTCTCACGGCCGTCGTGCACCCTGTCCTGGACCGCTCCCTTTGCGTGGCGGATTCTGTGGCGCAGGTGGCGGTGCTTGCCGTGCATCTCGGAAATCATGGTCGCCGCGCCCAGCACCGTGCTGGCGGCGATGGCGGTCACCAGCAGCGCGGGCATCCCCAGGCAACCCGCCGCGATGAGCGCGCCGGACGCCGCCATCTGGCCAGCGCCCAGCCACTTCGTGCGGTTCACCCGGGTGATGGCGGTGTCCATGCGCATCGAGCGAGTCTTCAGCCCGCTGCCGGTCCACTGGGGAAGCGAAAATCTCGTGACGCCCTGGGCCTTCATCTTCTCCAGCTCCTTCAGGAGCTGCGTGCTCTTGCGCACCTGGGTGAAGCCGTACACGACGCCGAACGCGCCGCCGAAAGTCACCATCGTGCCGGCCAGCGCGGCCGGGATCGCCGTGGTCGGCGCCAGCAGGCTCTGCGAGCCCAGGCAGCCGAGCAGCATGGGGATCTGGCCCATGCGCTTCTCGAAGCGGTCCATCACCAGGCGGCGCGGCTCGTTGGCGTCCGCGCTGGCCGACTGCTCGCCGCCGCGGTGCTTGTCCCAGAGGAGTTTCGCTCCGTCGCCCAGGGCGCCGAGCACCTGGCCGCCGGCAAAAATCATCCCCGCCACGCTCAGCGGCCCGGGGATGCTCATGAACAGCGGCACCATCGAGGCGCCCGTGTTGATGAAGTCGTTGCCCAGGTGCGCGATGTCCACGATCTTGTCCTTGAGCGACACATCGGGATTGTTCACGCAGTCGCGCACCACCGAGAGGTCCGAGGCCAGGCCCAGCGCTCCGGTCATCGCGTTGAAGGCGTTCAACGGGGCGAGCAGCGGCGAGGGGATGGGCAGCCAGCCGAAGTTCGCGCCGATGCTGATCATCGCGGGAACGTCGCCGGCGGCCAGCAGTGTGAGGTCGGTGAGGAAGCGCTTCTTCTTCTGGTAGGCGGCCATGTCGTCATCGGCCGCGAGCTGCACGGTGTCGGACGGGGGCGCGAGGACGGCCGGCGGCGCCGCTGGAACGGGCTGCTCGGCATGGCGGGTCCAGATGCGGTCCAGAATCATTCCAGGCTCCCTTCGAGTACCCCCATGTAACCTGAAAGGCATGGAAAAATCCTGATAGCGAACACTCACGCGTGAACCTTGCATTGACGCGGGTCGAAAACGTGTTGACCCGAACCAGCGGCTTCCTCAAGACGGTCTCGTCGCACTCGTTGCAGCCCTACCGGGGATGTTCTTTCGGCCGCACGCTGTGCGGCGCGGGCTGCTACGTCCAGCACAACGCGTGGCTCACCCAGGGACGCGCCTGGGGAACGTTCCTCGAAGCGCGTGAGAACGCCGCCGACTCGTACGAGGCGCACTACGAGCCCGAACGGCGCTGGGGACGCCGCCGTCTCGGCGCGTTCTCCATCTTCATGAGCAGCGCCACCGACCCGTTTGTCCCGCAAGAAGCCCGGCTGGGGATCAGCCGCGCGGTCCTCAATCGCATGGTGGACCTCCCTCCCGACCTGCTCATCCTGCAGACCCACAGCCCCGCCGTGGCGCGGCACATCGCGCTGCTCCAGCGGCTGCCCTGCGAGTTGCGCGTGCACATTTCCATCGAGACCGACCGCGAGCGCATCCCCGGCCTTCCGCCCCCCGCCGCGTCCGTGGACGCACGCTTCAAAGCGGCCCACGCCTTGAAGGCGGCGGGCCTGAAGACAGTCATCACCGTCTCGCCGTTGCTCCCCATCGCGGATCCCGAATCATTCTTCGCCCGCGTCGCGGCTTGTGCGGATGCCGTGGTGCTCGATCACTTCATCGGCGGGGACGGCACCCCGGACGGCCGGCGCACCCTGCGGACCCCGGTGCCGGCCGCCTGCGCCCGCCTGGAGCCCGACTTCCTCTCGCTGGCCTATCGCGACCGCATGGCCGCGGTGGCCGGTCGGCACCTCCCCACCGGCGTGAATATCGAAGGATTTGCCGGGCTGTTTACATCTGCGCATTGAATCGATACCCCCGCGTGAGGTAGCCTGCGCCGAGAGATGTTTTGGGAAGGGTCAGGCGCTACCGGGATGCCGACCTCCTTTCCCATGACGCAGGAGGTTCGTGCAGATGTTATCCGCCGTGCAAGCGAAGCCATGGCCATTTCCCACGCCATTGCGGCCGCCTTCGGCGCCGCCAAAAGACGACGAGACGCCGCCCGAGCCGCTCGATAAAGCGATTGCCGAGGCGCAGCCGGCAATTGCTGAGGCCGTCGCGCCGGTGCTTGCCCTGACCCAGGGCATCGAGATGACCGCGCCGGAGAATAAAGCCATCGCCGACAAGGTGAGCGCATTTTCCGAGCGCGTCCGCGTCATGGGCGCCGAGGTGCATCCCTTCGTGAGTTACGAGAGCATGTTCGAGGCGTGGCTGGGCGCCAGCCCTTTCCACCAATCCTCGGAGACACGGGACGTCGCGCCGTTGCTGCCCGGCTTGAAATACAAAGGCGTGCACGAAGTCGTCAGTCAGAATTACAAGGTCGTGCACGCGGTGGCCGCCGAAGGCTGGAACAAGAGCATCGTGGCCCCCAAGTTCAGCCGCATCCGCACCGACTACGACAAGGCGGAATCGATCCCCACGGAAGTCATCTACCTGTGCGAGGATCCGAAAGGCAACCGCCTGGTCGTGGAAATGCGCCGCGAGTGGTCCAACCAGCCGCCCACCCTTACGGTCTTCGCGCACGACAACCAGCCCCAATTGATTACCGAGTTCTACGACAAGCTCAACGACTGGACCGGCCAGAACAACTTCTACAAGAACAAAGTCTTGCAGTACGTCGAGCCCCCCCATGGGCCCGCCCTACATGGATTTCCAGGACGGCCTGAAGACGAAGCCCACCACCTGGGGGGACATCGCGCTGGCGCCGAAGTCCGAGGAATTGATCAGGTCGAACACCACCGACTTCTTCAAGGAATTGTCCATCTACAAAGAAAATGGCAAGTTTGCCTGCCGCAACATCCTGCTGGCGGGCCCGCCCGGGACCGGCAAGTCGATGATCAACGACATCCTCATCCAGGAATTGAAGGATGAAGTCACGTTCATCTACGTGACCTCCAAGTCGATTCACGGCTCCGGCAGCATCGCGGGGATATTTGACGCGGCGCGAATGCTGGGTCCGGCGGTCGTCATCATGGAGGACCTCGACCTGGTGGGCACCGCGGATCGGAACACCAACAACCGCAAGGACATTCTCAACGAGCTGCTCAACCAGCTCTCTGGAATTTACGACAACACCGGGCTCGTGGTGCTGGGCTCCACCAACCAGGCGGGCGCGTTCGACGAGGCCATGCTGCGCCCGCTGCGCTTTTCCACCGTGGTGCCCATGCAATTTCCGGACCGCAACCTGCGGCACAAGATCCTCAAGAAGATCACGGCAGGCATCCACCTCGCCCCGGACGTGGATCTGGGCGGCCTGGCCGACCGCACAGACAATTACAGCGGCGCCGGCCTTACCGAGCTGAAGGAGATGGCCATCCAGGCCGCCATCTCCGGTCACGCGGTGGACGATCAGGGCAAGGCCATCGTGTCCGCCGCCCATTTCGAGAAAGCCCTCGACCTCATCCGACTGAAAAAGGAATACCTCGAGCAGCTCAAGCGCGACGAGAATCCCGCGGAAGGAAAGAAATAAGATGCTTACGCTCATATCACCGGTGCGCCTGGCCGCGCCGAAGCCGGCCGCGGATCCCAAGGAGGTCGAGAAAAAGCTCGACGAGGCCATCGAAAACGCGCTTCCCAAGATCGAGGACGCCATCGAGCCGGTCAACGACCTGACGCAGGGCATCGATCTGACGCTGCGCGCCAACAAGGCGACCTCGGCGAAGGTCGGCCAGTTCGGACAACTGGTCCACGAAGTGGGCGTGCAAATTCACCCGTTCCGCAACCATAATGAGATGGTCGAGGCGTGGTTGGGCGCCACCGAATTCCACCGCTTCAGCGACTCGCGCAATCCCGCCCCGATGATGCCGGCGCTTTCCTTGAAGGCGGTTTCCGAAGTGTGCCACAAGCAGTACAAACTGGTGCACATGACCGCGCCGCCGGACTGGCAGGGGCACGCGCAGGCGCCCAAGTTCACCCAGGTCCGCACCGATTACGACAAGACGGAGACGGTGCCGCAGAGCGTCATCTACTTGCTCGAAGACGACCAGAAAAACCACATCATCGTCCAGCTCAACGAGGGGCACTTGAGCGTGCTCGCCCACAACGACCAGAAGGAGCTGGTGGACGAGTTCTACGGCAAGGTCAACACCTGGGTCGGCGAAAACAATTTCTACAAGAACAAGGTGCTCTCGTACAACGGCTACCTGGATTTCCACGACGGCCTGAAGGCCAGCAAGACCACCTGGGCGGACATCGCGTTGCTTCCGGGATCGGAGGAGCTGATCAAGGCCAACACCACCGACTTCTTCGCCAACCTGGAGCTGTACAAGAAAAACGGCCGTTTCGCCAACCGCAACCTGCTGATGGCGGGTCCTCCCGGGACCGGTAAATCCATGGTGAACGACATCCTCATGGAGGAGTTGAAAGGGAAGGTGACGTTCATCTACGTGACCTCAAAATCCCTGACCGGGCCGGAGGCGGTGGCCGGCATTTTCGATGCCGCCCGCCAGATGAATCCCGCCATCGTGGTGATCGAGGACCTCGACATGCTGGGCGCCGCTGGCCGCGAGAACAGCACGCGCCGCAACGTTCTCAACGAGATGCTCAACCAGCTCTCCGGCGTGTTCGACAACACCGCGCTGGTGGTAATGGGCTCCACCAACTCGGTGAGCCAGTTCGACGAGGCGATGCTGGGCCCATTGCGTTTCTCGACGGTGGTGCCGATGCCGCTGCCGGACGTCAGCGTGCGCGAGCGCATCCTGCAAAAAATCACCAGCAAGCTGGCGATGGCGCCCGACGTCAACCTAGCGGACCTGGCGGCGCGCACCGAGAAATTCAGCGGTGCCGGGCTCACCGAATTGAAGGAGTTGGCCGTTCAATCGGCCATCCACGCCGGCTCATTCGCCAGCGAGCGGCGTGTGCTGCTCCGCAAGGAAGACTTCGAGAAGGCGCTCGAGGTGATTCACCTCAAGCAGCAATATCTTGAGGAGGCCCGCAAGGAACAAGTGAACAAGCCGGGCTGACGCCTGGGGAGCGCAGGGCGGCACAGGCCTGCACTAGCGGAGCCTCCCAATGGCTAAGTGGTCCGCGGCGCAAGTCTGATCATGAATTGGAGC
>VGFD01000349.1 GCA_016868975.1 Armatimonadota bacterium
ATGCTGGGGATGGTCTGCAGCACGCCGGCCGCCACCAGCACCGGCGCGGCCAGCCTGACCGAGCGCGAGATCACGATCCCGAGGGGGATGCCGACCGCGATGGCGAGCCCCATCGCCACGCCGGTCAGTGCAAGGTGCTGACCGACGAGCACGGCGATCTCTCCGCGCCGCGCCCAGAGCACCTGCGCCACGTCCCCGCCGCGGCCAGTTTGCAGCGCGCCCGCTTCGCCGCGCACAAGGCCTTGCTTGCGCAGGAAGTTGAGCGCTACCTCCTTCGAGGGCACTTTCTCCACCTCGACCTGCCGGTTCAGGCGCTGCATGGTCGGGTCGTCGATGCGGCCGGCCAGGGCATTGAGCGCCTCGCGCGCGGCGGGGAAGCGCAGCAGCGCTTCGCGGCGCGCGACCGGCGCCGCGTAGTAGGGGGGAAAGAAGTGCCGGTCGTCGACCAGGACGGTCATCGTCTCCGGATCGAGCCGGCCGTCCGTCGAATACACGTCGGTCAGGTCGATCTTGTCCTGCAGGAGCGCCTGGTAGGCGAGGCCGTGCTGCAGGCGCTCAACCTTCTTAAAGTGCAGCCCGTAGAACTCCACGAGACCGGGGTAGCCGTCCGGACGGTCGTAGAATTCGTGCGAGCATCCGAAGATCAGTCCGCCGGACTTCGGCGCCAGCTGCGATATTGTGCGGATGCCCAGCGCCTTCATTTCCGCCGTCTTCATGGCCAGCGCGTAAGTGTTGTTAAAGCCCAGCGGCTCGAGCCACTCAATGTCGTAGGCCTTCAGGAATCCCTGGCGGACCAGCTCAAGCGCTTCGTTCGGATCATTGGTGGCCGCCTGCTGGAGGATTTCCATCAGGCCGGTCCCGGTGTATTCGGGATAGACGTCGATGCTGCCGCTCTTGAGGGCGTCGAAGGTGATCTTGGTACCGCCCAGGTTGCCGATGCGGGTTACCGGGATGCCGCGCTCCTGGGCCAGGATGGCCAGCATGTCGGCCAGCAATTCGGACTCGGGAAACGGCTTGCTGCCAATCTTCAGCGTGTCGGGGGCGGGGCGCGCGCAGGCGGCCAATCCCATCACGAGCAGCGCAACCAGCAGAAGCTTCCGCATCAGACGGCCTGCAGCAGGCTTTCGCGGGTGACCGCGCCGACCGCCGTCCCGTTCTCGTCGACCAGCGCGAGCGTGGTGGCGGCGGGGTAACGAAAGAACAGATCCATCGCCTGCTTCATGGTGGCGTCCCGCGGCAGCGTTGGCGCGTCGTCCGAGGGGCGCGCGTCACGCGCCACGGCGGACAGCGCGGGAATCGCCGACAGCGTGGGATGCGCAAGGTGGGCGCGCAGGAAGTCCTCCACGAACGGGCTGGCGGGGCGCGCGCGGAAGTCTGATTCGGCGCCGATCTGCACCATTCGCCCCTGCTCCATGAGCGCCACCCGGTCGCCCAGCTTGAAGGCCTCTTGCAGATCGTGCGTGACCATCACGATGGTCTTTTTGAAGACCTCCTTGAGGCGGACGAACTCGTCCTGGAGGCTCTCGCGGGTGATCGGGTCGAGCGCCCCAAAAGGCTCGTCCATCAAGAGGATCGGCGGATCGAGCGCCAGGGCGCGCGCCACGCCGACGCGCTGCTGCTGGCCTCCGCTCAGCTCGGCGGGATAGCGGCCGCCGTATCCACGAAGACCCACCATGTCGAGCAGCTCGTCGGTACGCGCGCGCAGCCGTGACGCATCCCAGCCCTCCAGGCGGGGAAGGAGGGCGATGTTCTCGGCCACGGTGCGGTGCGGCAGCAGTCCGATCTTCTGGATGACGTAGCCGATGCCGCGGCGCAACGCGATGCGATCGCTCGCCGCGGTATCCGAGCCGTTGATGAGGATGCGGCCGCCGCTCGGCTCGACCAGCCGGTTGATCATCTTCAGCGTGGTGGTCTTGCCGCAGCCGCTCGTCCCGATCAGGCACAGCGTCTCACCGGCGGGCACGGTGAAGCTGACGTCGTCGACGGCGCGCTGCGCTGGGCGTTCGGAGCCTCGGGGCGCCGGAAATTCCTTCCAGACCCCCTCAAGAGCGATCAAAGCGGCTGCATGCTCCCCTCCAGGAGGCGTCGCCCCCTGCTGAGGGACTGTTTATGCCCCTGCGAACAGTGGATCCTGTTCCTTCTGGTACTCCGGCTGGGTGCCGCCCTGGCTCAGGATCTCCACCGTGCTTGGCGCGAAGATGTAGATCTGATCGGCGATCTTGTGCATGTGGCCGTCAATCGCGTAGGAGATGCCGCTCAAGAAGTCCACGATGCGACGCGCCAGCTCTTTGTCGGTCTTGCGGACATTGATGATGATCGGCTTGCGCTGCTTGAGCCCCTCGGCCATCTCGCGCGCCTCGCCAAACGAGGAAGGCTCAAGCACCACGATCTGCTGGACCGGCACCGGACGGCGCGCCACGTTCGCGATGTTCACCAGGTTGCCGCGCGGCTTGGGCGCCGCCTTGGGAACGGCGTCCACGCTGTTGCTGCTGATGGAGTAGCTGTCGGAGTCGTCGAGCGCGAAAAAGCGCCGCATCTTGGCCATGAGTCCCGCCATGGATTTCCTCCTGCAGAGATGGTTGCAAAAGGCATCGACCTGGCCGGGGCTCACCATGGAAGAGGCCCAGAGGAGCAGTGTTTGAGCTTCTCTGGGCCGCTCCGGCTAGCCGCGGCCTCCGAAGATTCCGCGACCCACGCGCAGCAGGTTCGATCCCTCCTGTAGGGCGACCTCGAAGTCGTCGGTCATGCCCATGGAGAGATACTTCCGGTTCCAGTTGCGATATCCTCTTCGATCCAGATCATCGGCAAGGGATCGCAATCTCTTGAAAAAAGGTCTAGAATCTTCCGCGTCGTCGCGCGGCGGGGGAATTGTCATGAGGCCCGCCACCTCGATGTGTTCGAGGGTCTCGATCGATTCCATGAGCGGAATCAGGTCGGGCGGCCGAACGCCAAACTTGGTCGTCTCGCCGGACAGGTTCAGCTCCAGCAGGATCGGGAACTTCCGTCCCTGCTGCCCGGCCCGTGCGGCGATGCGCCGGGCCAGATCGAAGCCGTCCACCGAGTGGATCAGCTCGAAGAAATCCAGACACGAGTTGACCTTGTTCTTCTGCAAGTGTCCGATGAAGTGCCAGCGCACGCGGTCCTTGCCGACGGCCTGAGCCTTCGGACGGGCCTCCTGCACGTAGTTTTCCCCCAACTCGGACGCGCCGGACGCGATGACCTCACGGACCCGTGCCACCTCGACGGTCTTGGTGACGGCCACGACCGTCACGTCGGAGAACTTCTTCCCCTGACGCTGACATGCGGCCTGGATCCGACCCATCATGCGGTCGTAGTTGGTTGCGATGACTGAAGGAGCTTGTGCGATCTGCACGCCCCATCACCTCCTCGTCTCTGGATCTGTGCGCGCACTCCCCGGAGCGAGCGCACAGGAAAGTTGGGAAATTTTCAAAGCAGGAAGCACTCCTATGAAAGCCGCTACCCGCCGGCCTCAGGGACGCTACAGCCAGTTCATCAGGGTGTCCCCTTCCGAGTAGGCCGACGTACCCGTCGAATGTCCCTCCACGCCGAGGCGGAACTCGGTTGGTTGATCGGCGTGGTACAGCGCCTCATCCTTCGAGATGAGACCGCTTTCATACAGCCGCGTGAGCGACTGGGTGAAGGTCTGCATTCCGTCAGTCGAGCCCTGCTGAATGTAAGGATAGATCTCGGGGGTCTTGCCCTCGAGAATCAGGCTGGAGATGGTGGGCGTCACCACCATCACCTCGACGGCTGGGACGCGCCCCGGCCCGTCCGCGCGGTTGAGCAATCGCTGCGATACCACGCCGCGCAAAGTGTTGGCCAGCAGCATGCGGAACTGCTTCTGCTGCTCGCCGGTGAACGCGTCCACGATGCGGTCGATGGCCTGCACCGCGTTGGGCGTGTGCAGCGTGGAGAGCACGAGGTGGCCCGTCTCGGCCGCCATCACCGCGGTGAGAATGGTCTCCGCGTCGCGCATCTCTCCGATCAAGAGCACGTTGGGATCCTGGCGGAGGGCCTGCTTGAGCGCGTCATTGAACGACTGCGTGTCGCTGCCCACCTCGCGCTGCGTGATCAGCGACTTGATGTCGCGGTGCACGAACTCGATGGGATCCTCCACCGTGATGATGTGCTTTTTCTCGTTCTTGTTGATGTAGTCGATTATCGAGGCCAGGGTGGTGGACTTGCCCGCGCCGGCCGGCCCGGTCACCAGGATGAGCCCGTGCGCGAAGCTCGACAGCTTCTTCAGCACCTGGGGCAGGCCAAGCTCCTCGAGGCTGGGCATTTCCTGGCGCAGCATGCGGAAGGCGGCGCTGACCGTGCCGCGCTGCAAGAAGACGTTGACGCGGAAGCGCGCCCGGGGAATCGCGTACGCGAAGTCTAGCTCGCGCCGCTCCAGCAGGCGGCGGCGCTGCGTCTTGCTGAGCGCGGCAAAGATGAGGCGCTTGCAGTCGGTCTCGGTAAGCAACAGGTTGCCGACCGGTACCAGGTCGCCTTCCAGACGCACGGTGGGCGGCGCCCCCACTTTCAAGTGAAGGTCGCTGGCGCCGTGCTTGATCATCACGTCGAGCAGATCGTTCAGCTCGAAATCGAGGGCGGTCTCGCCCTCCATGTTCTCGAAGTCCTCGATGAGCGCCAGGGCGTCGTCCACCGGCGCGACCACGCGGCGGATCTTGTCCTCCACGTCCTCGACCAGCTTGAACGCGAGGCCCACGCGGTCGCGGTTGGCGTCGGCCACCGCGCTGCTCTCGGAAAGCCGGACCACGAGGGTGTTCATCTGCTCCTCAGCGGAAGCCAGTTTGCCTTGCAGCGCCTCGACCTGGCTGCTGGCCTCGGTCGTGCGCTCAAGCGCGCCGTTGGCGGCCTTCAGCGTGCTCTCGACCTCGGCGTAGGAAGCCTTCGCCTTCTCCAGCTCGCTGGCCAGGCGCGCGTTCAGCGCTTCAACCTGCGCGGCCAGATCGGCCACTTGCCTGTCCACGTTGCTGGTCTTGCGGGCTTCCTCCAGCTCCAGGATCTTGAGGTCGGCCTCCTCGGCGCGCACCTCGCCCTTCTGGACCTTCTCGGCCAGCTCTTTCTGGCGCCCCACGATGCCGGCCAGCGCGGCGCCCAGCGAAGCGCCGTCCGCTCCGAGCTGCTTGAGGGTGTGCAGCGTGTCGGCCAGCTGCTTTTCCGCGGAGGTCGCCTTCTGCAGGGCATCTCCCGCGGCGGTCTCGGCCTTGCTCAGGCCGCCGGCGATCTTCTGGTCGATCTCGGGCATCTTCTGGTCGAGCATCGACTGCACGTTCTTGCGCAGCGACTCGCCTTCGGACTTGAGCATCTTGACGTCGGCGGACACCGAGTCGCGGGCGCCTTCCAGGCTGGCGAGCCGCTCGGCGATCTCGGTCTTGAGCTTGTCGTCTCCCATGCGGGACTTCAGCTCGGAGACGTCTTTCTCGATGGCCTCGAGGATCTCGGCGTTCTCGTCAAACGCAACCTGCATGTTCTCGAGGGTCTCGTTCTTGAGCGTCTCAAGCTCGTCGGAAACCTGCACGGCCTTGCCGATGGCACGCGCCGAGTCGTCGGAGATCTGCTTGATGCGGCGGGAAACTTCGTCGACCTTCTTCTCAGCATCGACGATGCGCTGCGCAACCTCGGGCGGGACGAGAGCGTTCAGATCGGTGCCTTCTTCAACCTCGACGGCCTCCTCTAATGAGGTGCCCTCCGCGTGCCCTTTGGATACGCGTCGAATCTTCCTGGTGGTGGTCACTGGCTACCTCTCCTTTAAGCCATACGGGCCACTGCGGCAAGGCTCGCTGCGCAATTGCCACGGCGCCGCCGCGCGTCGCGCGATCAGCGCGTCAAAACGGCCCCACTACGCCATTCTTACCGTTTCAGGCGTAAAATAATGGAAGGGAGAATTCAACGATATTGAAAGAAGTCCTTTTTGCCGCCAATATTAGCCGACAATGGCTCCGCAAGCGGCTTCCACGGCGCGCACCAGGGCCCCGGAGCGCAGGAAATG
>VGFD01000350.1 GCA_016868975.1 Armatimonadota bacterium
TATTTGGGAGTCCGTTCGTGGCCTTCCGGCGTTTCTCTTATCAGCACGCTGGTCCACGGCTCACGGATTGAACTGGGCGTGCAGCATCTCGCCGGCCCTGGCCAGATCGGCTTCGTCAATGTATGACGAGATGCGCGACTCGAACGCCTCGATCTGGTAGTTGTTGGCACCCGCCTCGCGCAGCGTGTGCAGCACCCGCAGGAGATATTCGGGGTGTCCGATGCCGGTGCCGATCACCGAAATGCGGGCGATCCCGCCGCGCATGCTGATGCGCGCGCCAGACAGTTCCCGCTCGACCACCTCGTGGAGGATGCGCTCCGCCTCCTTCGCGTCCTCCGGTGCCACCTGGAACGACATCAGCGCGGTTTCGAAAACGCTGCCGCTCTGCAGCATCTTGAACGGGATGCGGTGCTCCACGAGTGGCTTTGCGCAGCGCTCGGCGACGCCGGC
This sequence comes from Armatimonadota bacterium, assembly GCA_016868975.1. Lineage (GTDB taxonomy): Bacteria > Vulcanimicrobiota > Xenobia > RGZZ01 > RGZZ01 > VGFD01. The sequence continues at coordinate 451 of VGFD01000350.1, forward strand.
CACGTTGGGGACGTTGTCTAACGTGATGAGCGTGAGGCCCTTTTCCAGCGACACGTTGGTGACGCGGTTGGAAATTTCCATTTCTCCTCCGATCCAGGTGCCGGGATTGCGGTTCTGGCTGTTGGCCACGAGCACTCGAACGCCGTAGGTGTAGGCCAGCTCGATGGCCCGGGCGTGGACCACCTTTCCGCCGTGGGTGGCCAGCTCGAGCGCTTCCTCGTAGGTCATGTGCCGCAGGATGCTGGCCGCCGACACGATCCGCGGATCCGAGGTGAAAATGCCGTCCACGTCGGTGTAGATCTCGCACTCTTTCTGCTCGAGGGCCACGGCCAGCGCGACCGCGGTGGTGTCCGAGCCGCCGCGTCCCAGCGTGGTGACGTCGCCCCAGGTGATCACGTCGCTGGTGATCCCCTGAAAGCCGGCGATGATGACCACGCGTCCGGCCTTTGCTTCGTCGACGATGCGGGCCGGCTCGATGCGCGCGATGCGCGCCTGGCCGGGCGCCGGCTCGGTCACGATGCCCGCCTGCGCGCCGGTCAGCGCGATGGACGGAACGCCGGCGCAGTTCAGCGTCTGCGACATCACCGCCGCGGAAATAATCTCGCCGCACGACATGATGAGATCCAGCTCGCGAAGGTCGCGCCGATCCCCGATGGCGCGCAGCAGTCCGATAAGCGTGTCGGTGGCGTACGGGTCGCCGCTGCGCCCCATCGCGGACACCACCACCACCGGCTGACGCCCCTCGCGCCACGCCTCGCCGATGCGCTGCGCGACGCGCTGCCGCCGGGACTCATCGGTCAGGGAAGAGCCGCCGTATTTCTGAACCAGCATGTTGAATTCCATTCCAGAAGGGGGCGCTCGGGTCCTGGCGGCGGCGCCGTCGACTTCTTCCCGCAGACACCGGCCGAGCGGGCCATGGCTGCAACCTCACTTGGGCGCAGTGGGAGGTTCACGAACCGTCACAAACCGGCAACATGGGTTAAGACAATGGCAACAACCCTTTCACACCCCGGACACTTTCCCGACACGACGCGGCAACAACTGTCCAGTAGACTGAGTGGCGCGCGACACAAGTAGCTTCGCCTTACTCAGACAACGACTGGCCCGGGCATGTCGCGCGGCACGATCAAACCCGATTTGGGGCTGAGTGGTCCGCGCCCGGAGCTCCAATTCATGATCAGACTTGCGCCGCGGACCACTTAGCCTCCACCCGAAAGGAGCCGCGACGTGCCGGTCCAGAATCCAGAACGAACGTGTGTAACGGCAGGTGATGTAGATGTCGCTGCGGCGCAAGGCGCTTTCCGACGAAGACCTGTATCCGGCGGATGACGGCGTTCCCATGGACGACGATAAGCATCGCCGCAACGCCAACCTGCTCTGCGACACCCTTGAAAAGCATCTGCACGAACGCGGGGTCGCCGCGTGGGCCAGTTCGAACAGTTTCATCTATTATGAGTACGGCAGTCCACGCAAGAACGTGGGGCCGGACTTTTACGTGGTGGTGGGGGCCAGCGAAAATCCTCAGCGCGATTGCTGGCGCGTGTGGAATGAGGACTACAAGCTGCCTCAGGTCATCGTCGAGTTCGTTTCCAAGCACAGCGGCCATAAGGATCGGGTTAAAAACTTCAAGATCTACCGCGACATCTTGAAGACGCCGGAGTATTTCATCTTCGACACCCGGCGGGGACGCGCGAGCCTGGAGGGATGGACACTGCGAGGCGGCGAGTACGTTCCGCTGCTCCCCGACGCCCAGGGACGATTGGCCTGCGACGCGCTCGGGTTGCGCATCGGGTTGCAGGATGGCATCGTCCGCTGGTTTGACGAACACGGAGCGCTTCCGACCGACGCGGAGCGCGCCACCGAGAAATCCAGGATGGCGGCGGAAGAAGCGCGCCTGCGCGCGGAGGCCGAAGCGGAGGTCGCGCGGCTTCGTCGACTGCTCGAAGCAAAGGGCTGAGTGGCGCGCGACACAAGTAGCTTCGCCTTACGGGACAACGACTGACCCGGGCGTGTCGCGCGGCACAATCAAACCGATCTGGGGGTTCTGTGGAACTGCTTCAGGCCGCTACCCGCAGGCTGAGCAGGCGCAGCCAGTAGTTGGCCAGCATCGACTCGCACGGAACCGAGTTCACGTAGCGCAGCCCCGATTCAAAGGCGCCCTCGGTCTGGAGGCTGCGGACCACCTCCAGGCATACGGCAACCACGCGGCCGGGCACCGGCAGATGGGCGGTCAGGCGCGTCCCGGGGGCGATGCAGCCTTGCGTTGAAAGCCGCAAGCCGCTGTCGGAGACGTCCACAATGCATCCCTGGACGACTTCCTCGCCCTCCAGCAGCAAATCGACCTGCGTGCCGTCCGGCACGCGGCACGACTCGCGACGATCCAGACGGGGCTGCTCAGCGCTTTTCTTGCCAAATCCGAACATCGACGCCACCTCCACCTTCTCTACCGTCCACATGGTGACGCGAGGTGGCCCAGTCCGTTGCGAATTTGCAACCGATGTTAACGATTTGTAAACATTTTGCGCGGAGTTTGACGGGCGGCGGTGCGCTCCAGGCTCTCGCGCAGGCCGGACGTGCGTACCCAGGTTACACCCGAACGCATGTTTGCAGTTCACGCAAACATGCGTTCGGGTAGTTCACGTGAAGAGAGGTTCGGCGCGGGGTTGCCCGAAGTGATAGGACCCGGTATCACGATAGGGAGGAAGAAGCGTGAGAGCCTGGTTGGGCGGGTTGCTCCTCGTCGCGTTGCTGTCCACGCCCGCGCGCGCCGGGGACATTGTGGGCACGGTGACCATCCAGTCATCGCTGGCCGCGCCGGCGGTCGGCAAGAAAGTGCTCGCCGACTCGGACAGCGCGTATGGCGGCTACGGCGACGACGAGCCGGTTGGCGTGCGGCGGCTCTCCAAGGGGTCCGAGGCACAGTTTGTCGTGGTGTACGTGGCCGGCGCGAATTTGAAGGCCACACCCGCCGAGGCCACCATGCGGCAGAAGGACAAGACTTTCGTTCCGCACGTGCTGCCGGTGGTGAAAGGCTCCACGGTGGCGTTCACCAACAACGACCAGATCTTGCACAACGTGTACACGGTGACCCCGCCCGGTTTTGACATCCCCAAATACGGCAAGGGCAAGGTCGAGAAAAGGGTGCTGCGAACGGCCGGGCCGGTCGAATTGTTCTGCGGAATCCACAACCGCATGAACGCCTACGTGTTCGTCGTGGAAAACGATTATTTCGCGATGCCGGATGCCAACCGCAAGTTCAAGATTTCCGGGCTGCCGGCCGGCACGTATACCCTGAAGGCGTGGCATCCGCGCACCGGGGCGTTCAGCAAGCAGGTTACCGTGCCGGCCAGCGGCGGCGCGCAGGTCGACGTCACGCTGTAATGCGGCGGTTGCGCGACAAGCTGGTTCTGTCCTACGCGGCGCTGGTATTCATTGTCGTGGGATTGACGCTGCTGGTGGTAAGCCGCACCACGCTGGACACCCTGCGCCAGGCGCTGCGCGAGGAAATTGCGCTGTCGAGCGCGCCCTTCGAGTACACGCAGGACCCCATGTTTCGGCTGCGCCGCGCCGTCGTGCGCCAGATCGCCGAGGATCCGGCCCTCAACGAGACGCGCATCCGCGATCGGGCCACCTTTCTTGACCAGGCAAGCGGAGTGGCGTCCACTGCCGGACTCGATCTGCTGATCATCACCGATGAGGCCGGCAAGATTCTCCTCGAGCTGGAGAATGGCGAAGACGCGGAAAAAACCGGCCAGAGCCTGGCCGGCCTGCCACTCGTTGCCCGCGTGCTTCACGGCCGCCCCCTCGCCGGCTACGCGACGTTCAATGACGGCGTCCTCTTTGCGTGCGCGGCCGGACCGTTGTTCAAGGGCGATTACGTCGACGGCGTCGTCCTGGTCGGCCGCCGGGTGAACGCCGAGGCGCTCAAGTCGCTCTCCCACGCAACGTTTGACTCCGGAGTCTGCGTGACCGCAAAGGATCAAACCATCGCGGCATTCCTTCCCCAGTTTGGCGAAAGTGGGCAGCCGGACGGCGGTTTCACGGCGGATTTTGCGGCATTCTTGGGAGCGTGGAAGCCACCTGAAGTGACACCAGCGAAAAAGGGTGAGGAGGTGCGCCTGGATCCCATCCAGTTTTCCGCGGGCGGCCAGGAATGGCTGGCCCTCCCCCACCCGCTCTGGGACGCCGCCGAGCCGAAGCCGGCCGCCTGGATCTGGTTCATGAAGCCAACCGACGAGCTGCTGGCCCGGGTCCGCCAGCAGCAAGTCATCATCGCCGCCATCGGCGTGGGCGCGTTGCTTATTGCCATTGTCCTGGGAAACCTCTTTTCCAAGCGCCTGAGCCGGCCCATCGAATCGCTCTCCGAGAAGATGCGCCGGGTGGGGGCCGGCGATCTCACCCAGGAAGCGCACGTCGAAGGCCGCGACGAAGTGGCGCACCTCTCCTCTTCGTTCAACGACATGGTGACCGGCCTGCGCCAGAAGGAATTATTGAAGAAGTTCGTCCCCCAGGGCGCGCGCAGCGCCATCGACGAGAGCGTGCACGGCATCGCGCGCCTGGGCGGGCAACGCGTGCGGCTCAGCGCCCTGTTCTCGGACCTGCGCGGCTTCACCACGCTGTCGGAGAAGCTGGACGCGGAGCAGGTCGTGTCAATCCTGAACGAATATCTGGAGTGCATGATCGATTCCATCCACATTCACCACGGGGACATTTCCGATTACATCGGAGATGCCATCCTGGCGGTGTTTCACTCCACCGACGAGGCAAACTCCAGCCAGTTCGCGGTGCGCGCCGCCATGCAGATGCAATCCGACCTGGACGCGCTGCGCCAGCGCACCGGCAATCCCCACCTGGCCGGCCTGCGCATGGGCATCGGCATCAACACCGGCGTGGCCGTGGAAGGCAACATCGGGGCCGAGGACCGCATGAAATTCACCGTGGTGGGCGACACCATCAACGTGGCCTCGCGCATCCAGGACCGCTCCAAGGAGAGCAAGCACACCTGCGTCCTGGTCAGCCAGGAAACCTTTGACGAGCTGGGCCAGGAATTCGACGCCGATTTCATGGGCAACGAGATGCTCAAGGGCAAGGCCACGCCGGTGGGAATCTGGGAGATCATCGGAGTCCGCGAGGCCGCCGCCGCGCAACAAACGGGAGGAACCGCATGAACAGCCAGGAATTCGTCGCCGATCTGGATCGGGCCAACCGCGCCCACCTGGAGAAAATTGACGCGCTGCGCGATCCGTCGTGCGCGATTCCGGATCGCGTGGAAGTGATCCGCCGCTTGAAGCTGGCGCTGCGCCAGGAGCTGGAGGCCGCCGAGATCGCCGCGCTGTGGCTGCCCGACACCCAGGCGGTGGACCTCAAACTGGCGCTGGCCCGCCTGTGCGGCGACGAAGCCAGGCACTACAGCGCCATCGCGCGCCGCCTCGAACAACTGGGCGAGGACGCTTCCGCGATCAATCCCTTTGCCGAGGGGCGCAGCAAGTTGTACGAATTTTTCGCCGGACTTACCGATCCTGTGGCGCGAGTTGCGGCGGCGCAGTT
>VGFD01000351.1 GCA_016868975.1 Armatimonadota bacterium
GGCTGGGGACACATTAATTTCGACGACTTGCAGGTGGAGGTTGCCCCGCCCGCGCCCGCCACGCTGCGCCCGGAGAAGGACGCCTACGGCGCCGGGGAAGCCATCGTGGTGGTCGTTGCCAACGCGCCCGGCAACAGCGGCGACTGGATCACGCTCGTGCCGGCCGACACTCCGCCCACCCAGTACCGCGAGTGGAAATACCTGTTATCGCAGCGCGATACGAAAATCACCTTCGCCGGCGTGCCGGCCGGAACCTACGAGGCGTGCCTGTATTACAACCACCCGGCCGGCGGCTACAACGTGCGGGCGCGCTGCACCGTCACGGTCCGCTAGGAACCGCTACAGAAGTCCCCACGCGCGCAGCACGTCCATCAGGGGCGGCAGCTGCTCTTGCCAGAGCCAGCGGGTGTCCAGCCACACGCCGTCTAGCACCCGACTGCGGAAAACGCAGTCCTCGCCGATAGCGGCCGGCACGTACAGGCCGCCCGGGCCGGCAGGGTGATCTCGAAGTGGTGGTTGGCGCCTCCCACTCCGCGGTTGCCGTCGCCCTTCGCCAACGACGCGTTCACCGTGCCCTTTGACTCTTGCGGTGTGCCCGGATGGGTAACGTATTCCACCTGCACCGCCTCGGGATTGTCGCCGCGGTAGTAGTTCAAGCGCACCTTGTAGGTGCCCGGCTTGAGCGTGGTGATGGCGTACACTTCCACGCCCGGACCGCTGGTGTCGTCAATGTCGACGCGGCGGCCGTCGACGCGTACGCCCGGGCGGATGGGGTCGGAAAAACCCGTGATTTTTCCCTCCGGATCGATGACATGGAGGTCCACGTCGGTACCTCCACCGCCCCAGGTCATCTTGATGAGGAGGAAAGTCTCGTCGATGTTGGCCTTGACCAGCACGTTTGCCTCAGTAATTCCGACGAAGTTTTCCGCACGAGCGGTGATGGTGTTGTCGCCTTTCTTCACCACCACCCGCTGCTCGAAGCGCTCGCCGGATACCGCGACCTCATAGCACTCGGAGCCGACGGTAACGACCGCCTTGTCGATCGGCTGCCCGCCCGCCTTGCCGTCTTTAGTGCCTTTCACGGTGCCGCGCACCGTCACCACCGAGTCGGTCACCTGATCGTTGTTGGCGGGCGCCTCGATGGTAACTTCCGGCTTTTTTCCGAGGGGGACGTAATCCGACAGAGATCCCGCCAGGCCGCTCGCGGTGTGGATTGCGGTCACGAAGAACCGCGTCTCCGGCCTTTCCGCATATTGCGGTGGAATGATCAGCTCGGTGGCGTCGACCGTCCCCAGGACCTCGGTGTTTTCCAGGGTACCGATGGCCGCGCGAACTTCGTAGCGCACGCCGGACTCGGGAACTGCACTCCATTTCATGACCACGTCGCGATCACGCTGCTCAAAGCGCACTCCAGCGGGCTGAGAAGGACCCACGTTGACTTTCACCTCGAGCGCGTCGACGCCGGCGTCGACTTTGAGCACGTGCGGGCCGGGGACGAGACCCGCGTCCCCCATCTTGAAGTCCGCAAACTCAAGCTCGTTAAGGGTGAAATAGGGCGGCCCTCCCGCGGTGAGCGGCAGGGACTTGCGCATGACCTCGCGGCCGTCCCAGGACACCACCACGTCCGCGGTGGCCGGCGCCGCGGAGGCGTTGGCAAGGTGCACTTTCAGGTGCATCACGTCGGAATTGGTGGCGTGCCCGGGAAAATCGCCCTCGACATTCGGTGCAAGCTTGTAGCCATTCTCGTGCGTGCCGTCCCACTCGAAATTCATGAAGAAGTATCGATGCGGCTCGGATTTTGGATGCTCAAAGCGGAGCATGGTCTTGGGCAACAGCTGAACCGTAATGGGCGAGGCCGACGGCAGGCGGTCCGTGGCGGCCAGGGTGCACACCCACCCGAGGCGCCGCGAGGCCATCGCAAAGAAATCGCTCCATGGCACGAAGATGGCGGCATGGCGGAATTGTTGCCAGACCTGCATGTAGTTTGTGTTCTTCAAGGACGGCATCTTCGTCAAGACCGTGCCGCCCGGGTCGTGTACCCAGAGGCCGTCACGGTTGAATCCCACCGCCACGACCGCGTGCTGAATCCCACAGACGTTGAGATACACCGGACGCCCCGCCTTGAGATGACCGACCACGTGCCGGGCGCAAGCAAACAAGTCCGTGTAGGGCAGGCGGTCCATGTCGATGGTGAAGTCGCTGTGCTGACCCATCAGCCATCCCCGGACGTGACTGTGCTCGGGACTCTTGGGAAACCGCTCCACGTAGGGCGCTTTCGCGTCCCGGGCAATGTCCCAGATCTCGCGCGCCTTCCCGTGCGCCTTGAGCATCATCTGGGTGGCCCCCGCCCAGCACCACAGCGAAAACTCCTGGAAATAGTGGGGGACGGTGATCGGGGCCCGCTGATCCGCGCCGATCTCCGCCTGGAACTCGGAAAGCGAGTCATTCGCGCTGCCGGTCGTCAGCCAGATGACCACCGGGACCACCAGCCACGCGGAGAAACGTCGAGTGGCAACGGTGACCGTTCCCCGCGCCGCGTCGTGCCGCGCGGGTACTTCCTGGACGGTGTCCCCGTCGATGCGGAACACCTTGAACGTGGCGCCGGCCGGGCCGCTCGGACAGGGCAGCGTTACCGTGGCGTCCGCGGAGAGCTGCGCGGTGCCCGCGTCGATCACCGTAACGGTGGCTTGCGGCCGCTCGCCCGGCGGGGCCAGCAGGCGGCGGAGGGCCACCGAGGCGCCGCTCGGAAGCGCGCCGGCCGGGATGACGACGCGCGTGCCATCGGGCAATGAGACTTCCAGCGCCGCGCCGGCCATGGTCCCTGTCGCGCTGGGGCCCGCGGTGAAGTCGTTGAAGGTGGGAAGCGGCCCATCCGGCCCCTGCTCCTGGGGACCCAGCGCCAGCGCCCCCAGGCGCAGCCGGTAGGCGCCGCCGCGGTCGGGCTGCCGCGCGGAGGCGAGGATGCGATAGGCGCCCTTGGCGGGAAGATTCCACACCAGCAAGCTTCGAGTGGGGTCCGCCGTGCCCGGAAGGGCCGTGCCATCGGGCTGCAGGACCCGCACCGCCGGCGCGAACGCGCCCGATGACATCTCGACGACCACCGAGTCGTCGGCCGCGCCCTGAAACTTGTAACCGGCCTGCCAGCGCCGCTCGGCGTCCTGGCCGTCACGGGCGCTGAGGACGGCGTCCACGACCATGCCGTAGCGGAGGGAGCGGTCCGAGGCGGATGCCGTCGTTCCCGTCGTTCCGGTCGGTCCGGTCGTGCCCGTCGGTCCGGTGGTGCCCGTCGTACCGGTCGTCACGCCCGGCGGCAGCGCCCCAGGCGGCACCGGCGGCTCGTTCGCGACGGTGTCCGCGCCCACGGTGTAGGTGACGGACGCGGTCCCGAACAGGTAGGAGCCGGCCGGAACGGTCCCGCTCGGCGGAGCGGCAAACGGCGTTGCGCCGCCGCTCGCGTTGGGCTGGGTCCAGAAGGCGCCCGGGGGGTTGGACGGCGGTGACTGCGTGGTCACCGCACCCGCGTCCGCTCCCTGGGAAAATCCCTGCGGCATGCCCAGCGCCGGCGCGTTGGAGGGGCCGGCCGCGTCGCTGCGCGCCTTCAGAAACGCTTCCAGCGACGCGATGAAAGCCTGCGGGCGCGCACTTTCCACACCCCGGACGGCGTCGGCTCCAGCAAGTTTCCCAGCCGCGCGAGGTCGATTGGCGCGCGCGTCACGATGGCGTGGATGAATTCCTGGCCGGCCGGGCCGGTCTGCTCCAACAGCCAGCCCTCGTTGTCCACCACGTAGAGCCACTGACCGGCCGCGAGCACGTGCGTTTTCGAAAACGGGCTGGGCGCGATGACGCTCCCCTGCCCCTGGGAGTCCACGTAGTAGATCAGGAGGTATCCGTCCACCGCGGAGGCCACGCGGATCCCCATGCGCTCGCCGATGGCGTAGCGCGTCTTGTTGACCTCCAGCCGCACCGGGATCTTGCGCTTTGACGGCGCGACGCCCTTGAAGAGCGTCTCCGCCTCTTCGGCACGGGCCGCACCGGCCAGCATCGCCGCGAAAATCAGGAACACGGATAACCAGCGCATAAACGACCTCCCACGTCGCGAGATACGGACGCGCTCCGGCGGCCAAAACTTCCCCCTCTCTCCGGGTAAGCCTCTCGGGGAGCGTCAGCTCTCCTCGAACAGGTAGATTCGGATCAGCCGACCGCCGTCAAAGGTGGCCTGTAGAATGAACTGCATCGACTCGGGCGGCTTTCTGGGCTTCTTACGAAATCCCTGAAACCCGTACCAGTTATAGGTTTCAAGCGTGTCTCGGCGGCCTTGAAGCTGGCCGCTTCCCAGGCGGACCTGCACCGCGGCCAGCGTGTCCCCCAGGCGAATTCCACCCGGGCCAGAGAGCGCACCCAGGTCGGCCGGCGTCGCGGAAACCGCCTCGCGGGACAACACCCCCGCCAGCACACCGGTTCGTTGGGCAGGGACCTCGTATAGAATCAATGTGATCTGACGCCGCGCATCGTGCCAGGCGCGGCCCTGCATTCCACCCAGCGGTGGAACGGCCTTGCCGGCGCCAAGTGACTTCCCGACCGACGCCACCGTCGTGCGGTCAAAGAGAACGGCGCCGAAACGCGCCTCCGGCCGAGCCGCAAACACCGCGCACGAGAGCAGGAGAAAAATCAGCCCGCTGGCCAGCAAAGTTCGCGCGTGCCCCTGCTCGGCGGAAGAATCCACCCGGTCAACTTCTTTCGACGCCCCCGGTAACCTTTCAACCCGCTCGAGCGTATGGATGGGTATGAAACACTTGCTCCTCATCCTGCTGCTTACAATTTCTCCCGCGGCGTGCCAGACCTTGAGCGCGCCCGCGGCCAACGCGCTGCTCTCCTATAATTTTGCACGCTGCATCGCCGTCGACGACGCCGGACGCGTGCACGTCACATGGTACGAAACCGACCGCGGGCTTGTGAAATACCGGCGATCAGTAAATGGCGCGTGGCATGACGAAGTGGTCCTCAGCGGCCCCGACGCCGCATGTCCGGCGATTGCGGTGGGCGCCGGCGAGGTGCTCGTCGCGTGGCACGAGACGACCAGCGGTCGGCCGAGCGTCATGCTCAGGCGCTCCACCGACGGCGGCGCGACCTGGGCAGCGGCGTCCTCACTTGCCAGCGGCGCGCACGTGTCCATCGCGGCCAGCGGGCAGCGCGTGCTGGCCGCGTGGTGCGCCTCCCCGGAGGGGCAGTCCGAGATCTACGCGCGTCGCTCGGTCGACGGCGGCCGCACCTGGGACGCCGCCCGCCGCATGACCGATCTCCCGCACGATTCCTGGGTGCCCAGCGTGGCCGTGGACGGCGAGAATGGTTATCTCGCCTGGGTCGACCTGCGCGACGGCAACGAGGAGGAGTACTTCAAGCGCTCCACCGATGGCGGCCGGACCTGGGGTCCCGACACCCGCGTGACCCGCAACCCGGCAAACTCCTGGGCGCCGTCTGTGGCGGCGCGCGGCGACGACGTCTACCTTGCGTGGTTTGATCAATGCGATTCAAAGGTGGATTGCGCGCAGGCGGAAGAAATGCTCAACGAGGCCATGCGGATGGTGGGCCTTCCCACCGAGCCGGTGCCCACCGGAGTCTACCAGGAGATGCGGCCGGCCACGCCCCACCAGCGCTGCGAGGCAAAATGGAAAATCGCCAGCGCCGCCATTCCCGGCTGGTTGGAAAAAGGCGGCGACCCGTCCCGCCTGCAGCCGCAGGTGCTCCAATTGCAGGCCCTGATGGATCCGCCGGCGCCGGACGCCCAGAAGGAGGAGAAACTCGACGAGATTCTTCGCCTGCTGGGCGTGCCGTTCAATCCCAACATGAAAATCGTCTCGTACTATGAGGCCGCAATACGGCAACGCATTCAGGATAAAGTCGAGAAAATTCAGCGCGCCGCGCCGGACTGGGTGCGCGGCGGTGGGGATCCACGCCGCCTGGACGCCGCGCTGAAATCCTTCATGGCGCGCTTGACT
>VGFD01000352.1 GCA_016868975.1 Armatimonadota bacterium
GCTTCCGAACACTCGCCACTTCGAAAGGACTTCGCGATGCAGTGGGCTGAGCTGACCCCGGGCCAGGTGGTGGTGGCGACCGACGAGCGCGCCTGGATTCATGCACCTGCTCCTGGCGATCCGTTTCTGGAGCCGATGCGCGGCATGGCGTCACTGGCCAGCACTCGCAACCTGCTGGACGGCGCCCTGGAGGCCGGCGCCCGCGCGGTTGCGCGCCCGGAAGAGCCGCCTCTCACGCCGCTGCGCTGGGCGTGGCGGCTGGTCTGGCAGTTTCACACTACCCACCCCACCGCGGGGCTGATGCGCGAGGCCGCGGAGCGCTTCCATTCCCTGGGACGCGCTGAGATGGGCGAGTGCTGCGCCCGCAAGGCGGAGGAGGAGCGCGGCCACGACACGCTGGCGCTGCGTGACCTGCGCGCGCTCGATTACGACGCGGAGGCCCTGGTGGCTGCCTGCCGGCCCCCGGGCGCGGCTGCCATCGGCGCATTCTTCGAGGGCTGCGCGCGCGCGGAGAATCCGGTGGGCGTGTTCGGCTATGCCTACGCGCTGGAGCGCTTCGCGCTGGCGGTTGGAAAAGATTACGTGGCCGCCGTGGAAGCCATGTTTCCGGGGATCAAGGCCACGCGCTGCCTGCGCGTGCACAGCGCGATGGGGACCGACGTGCGCCACGTCGCGGAACTGGCGGCATTCATCACGCGACTGCCCGCGGCGGACCGCGCGCTGATTGCGCAGGCTGCCTGTCGCACCGCGCGCCTCATGCACGAGCGGCGGCCCGGAGACGAGCCGGACGAAGCCGAACTGGCTCGTACGCTGGATCGTTTCATTCTTGAACCCATAAACATTCTTGACCCATAAACATTCTTGAACCCATAAAAAACGGAAAGGGGGCACGACAACCATGAACGACGTATGGCGGAAAATCATCGAACGGAGCTGGGCCGATGACCAGTTTCGCCAGGACCTGCTGGACAACCCCAACAAGGTGCTCGCCGAGGCCGGCTTTGAAATTCCTGGCGGCGTGAATTTTGTCGTGGTGGAGAACGAGCCGGGGAGATTGCACCTGGTGCTTCCCGCGCGCCCCGACGCTCGGTTGGAGGAGACCACCACCGACTCCAGCCTTACCCAGTACAACGCTGCCGTGGGGTTCTAGGAAAAATGCCCGCGAATGACATCTGGCGCAAGGTCGTCGAGCGCAGTTGGGCTGACGGGCAGTATCGTCAGGACCTGCTGGACAATCCCAACAAGGTGCTCGCCGAGGCCGGAATCAAGGTCCCGACTGGCGTGAATTTCGTGGTCGTGGAAAATGAGCCTGACCGCCTGCACCTCGTTCTCCCCCAGCGGCCCGGTGACGCGGCGGCCGCGGACGGCGAGGATTCCGCGCTTACCCAGTACAACGCCGCCGTCGTTTTCTAGCAACCATCTCGGCAATCGCAACCGAAAGGAGCCGGGTGTCATTGCACCCGGCTTCGTGTCATGACCGAATCTGAAATTTTCACCCTGACGCTCGTGTTCGACGAGCGTGAGAGCGGCAAGATACACGAGATCGCCGACGCGGTATCCGATCCGGATGCCCCGCAATACGGTCGTTATCTTGATCGCAATACCCTTCGCGAGCTGGTGCTGCTCACCGACGAGGAGCGTCAGACCATCGCGGACTGGCTCACGGAGCAAGGCCTGAAGGTGCTCACTGTTCCGGAGGCCAGCGGGCAGTTGATGTTCTTGCAGGCCACCGAAGACCAGGTGCTCACGGTTTTTGGCCGCGACCTCAAGACCTGGCTCGACAAGGACCCCGACAACCGGGGGGCGCGCCGCAAGCTCGCCATGCCGCGACGGCTGGCTGGCTACGTGCAGAAGGTGGGCGGACTGCCAGGCGAGCAGGGACAGTCCAGCGAGTCGATTTCCGGCTTTTCCGGTCTTGAAGTGCACGATTCGACGCCGGGCGTCGATACCGCCGAGCCGCCCCCGGACACGCTGGCCGGCGTCACGCCCGAGGACGTGCGCCGCATTTATTCCTTTCCCGAGGAGTGGGACGGCAGCGGCGAAACGATCGCGCTCATGATGCTCGGCGGGGCCATGGAGTTGGACGATCTTGAGGGTTTCTGGCGCGCCCACGGCGTGACCCCGCCGGAAGTGCGAAGGGTTTACGTGGGCCGCCAGTCGGAGCGCAAGCCGCATTTCATCCACACCCTCGAGGCGACCATGTCGGTGGAGTGGCTGGGCGCCCTGGCCCCCGGCGCGCGCATCATCGTCTATTTCCTGGATCCCACGGTAATGGCCGATCCCTGGGCCGGATTCTTTTTTGCGCTGGCCGCCGACGACGAGAACGCGCCGACCGTCGCGTCCACCTCCTGGGTGACGCCGGAGCGGCATTATTATCGATTGCACGGCTCCGGCGTGGTCACCGGACTGCTCAACCAGTTGACCGCGCTGGGGGTCACCGTGATTTCCGCCTCCGGGGACTGGGGCACCTTTGACGGAATTCCGCGGGCGATTCAAAATGGCCGGCCGGTAACCGACGCCCCCTGGCCGCACGGGATTTTTCCCGCCGTCGAGGAGCGCGTGCTCTCGGTGGGCGGCACCATGATCACGCATCGCGCGCCCCTCACGGAGATCGGCTGGAGCGGTCCGCCACCGCCCGGTCAGCGCAAGGCGATTCACTTTGAGCTGATGGCCTCCTCCGGAGGATTCAGCGACGACGTGCCCATCCCGCCGTGGCAGAAGCCGGCGCTGCGGCCCTATTATCCGCGCGGCGCGTCGACTCCGGCCGTGGTGCCCTACGGGCGGGGATTTCCGGACGTGGCCATGGTGGCCTCCGGGCCAGCCATCCAGCGTCTGCCCGGCGAGCCGCTCAGCTCCCTGGGATTTCGCGCGCTGTGCGGCGGCCAGTGGGTGGATTTTGCCGGCGGCACCAGCATCAGCGCGCCCATCTGGGCGGCTATCATCGCGCGCTTGAACCAGGCGCGGCGCGCCTCCGGAAAAAGCCGCCTCGGCTTCGTGAACCCCTTGCTTTATCGCCTGCGCAACGCGGAACCGCCGGTTTTTCGCCAGATCACGCAAGGCTGCAGCGACGTGGCGATGAACGTGGTCAACATGCACGGCCACGCGGTCACCCACCACCTGCCCGGTTTTGAGTGCCGGCCCGGCTGGAATCCAGTGACCGGCCTGGGCGTGCCCAACGTGGCCAACCTTCTCGAGCACGTCTTGAAATGACCTCGGTGCTGCTGGCCAGCGTTCCCTTCGCGCCGTTGGGATCGCCCAGCCTCGGCCTCTCGCTGTTGCAGGCTTGCCTGCGCGAGCACGGCATCGCGTCGCGGGTTCGCCATTTCGGCCTGGATTTCGCGGCGCGGATCGGCGTGTCGGAGTACCGGCTCGTGGCTGACGAGCTGCTGTTCACGCCCGATCTTACCGGCGATTGGATTTTCGCCGAGGCCTTGCGCGGCACTCCCGTTGGCCTCGACGCATGGTTTTCCCAGGTGCTCGGTGGAGGGCATCCCGCGCATCGCAAGCCGCTGCGGCTGGCTGTCCGCAATTTTGACGAAGTGTGCCGGCGACTGCGCGACATTCAGAAAGCGGCCGGCCCCTTTCTGGACCGCTGTGCCGGGGAAATCGTGGCCGCGGCGCCCCGGGTCCTGGGCCTCACATCCGTCTTCGCCCAGAATGCTGCCGCGCTGGCGCTGGCCCGCCGGGTCAAGGCGCTCGCGCCTGAAATGCTTGTGTGCCTGGGCGGCGCCAACGCGGAAGGGCCTATGGGCGAGGCGCTTTTCGAGCACTATCCGTTTCTGGATGTCGTGGTATCTGGAGAAGGCGAGCACCGTTTCCTGCCGATCGTCGAAGCGCGCCTGGCCGGCCACGGCCTGCCGCCGCTGGAAGGCGCCTGGATTCGCGCCAACCTGCTAGCGGACGCGCCGCGCCTGTCACCCGGGCCGGTCAACCTGGAGAGGCTTCCCGCACCGGATTATTCCGAATTTTTCGACCAGCTCGGCGAGAGCGGATTGCGCCTCAAGGTGGAGCTGCCGTTCGAAACCAGCCGCGGCTGCTGGTGGGGGCAAAAGCACCATTGCACCTTTTGCGGCCTCAACGGCGCCACCATGCAATTTCGCGGCAAGCCGGCCGAAAAGGCCTTGAACGAGCTGCGCGCCTTGCGAACACGCTGGCCAGGCCGCGAGATCAGCGTGGTGGACAATATCCTCGACATGGGGTATTTTCGCGATTTCCTGCCGGCGCTGGCGAGCGAGCGGGATCCGCCTGCTCTTTTCTTTGAAGTCAAAGCCAACCTGACACGAGCCCAGCTCGAGTTGTTGCGAGCGGCCGGCGTCCGCCGCATCCAGCCGGGCATCGAGAGCCTTAGCGACGACGTGCTGCGCCGCATGAAAAAGGGTTTGAAGGCGATGCAGGGGATCCAGTTGCTGCGCGAGGGCGCGCGCCTTGGCATGGACGTAGCCTGGAACCTGCTGGCCGGCTTTCCCGGCGAGGATCCCCAGGAATACGCGCGCATGGCCGACCTGGTGCCGCTGCTCACGCACTTGCAGGCGCCCGCGCTGTGCAGCGCAATTCGGCTGGATCGCTTCTCGCCGCTGCACGCCGACACGGCGCTCGATGACGTGCACGCTTTTCCCGCGTACGCGCACGTCTATGATCTGCCGCAAGAGGCACTGGATCGGCTCGCCTATTATTTTACCTTCCGCTACGCCGACGGCCGTGACGTTGCCGGTTACCTGGCGCCACTGGAGGAGCAGATCGAGCGCTGGACCGCCCGCCCGGCGTCACTGACTGCCAACGATTCGAGAGTGGAAGACACCCGCGAATGCGCCACGGCCGCGGTGCACCATCTCACCGAAATGGAAGGCGCACTGCTGCGTGCCTGCGACGAACCGACGACAACGGACCGCCTGGGTCCCCTCGCCGCGGCCTTACCGTCGCTCCGCGGGAAGAAATTGCTGCTCACCCAGGGGGAGCGCCACCTGTCTCTCCCGATTTTTGAATCCAGCTTGTCGTGAACCGACTTGACCCAGGCCCGAGACGTGGGTTGCATGCCACGGATGTACTTCAACAATCATCTTAAGGTGGAACCGCGTCCGGGTGCCTACGCCGCCAGGAAGGTCGGCTCCGGCGCGGGCGGGGGCTGCTCGCGCCGTTTATCCCTGTGGTATGGGATTTTTCGTACCCAGACTCTCTTGTCCGACGACCGTGTGCGGTGCTAAGTTTGTAACAATGGCGCGGATCGTGTGCTGGGGACTGGTCTGCCTGCAGGGGATTCTCCTGTTGATCCTGGCGGCGCGATTTTCGCCTGCCCTGGTCGACCGGCTGGTGCAGCCGCGGCCGCCCAGCGTCCTGCTGGTGACCATCGACATGCTCGAGACCCGACACCTGCACTGCTATACCGGTGGAAAAACCTGGACGCCGAGCTTCCACAGCCTGGCCTCCGACGGAATTCTCTTCGAGCGGATGTACGCGCAGGCCCCGGTCACGGACGTGTCCCACGCGTCGTTGATGACTTCCCGATATCCCAGCGAGTTATTTACCGACCGTGATCCGCGCGTGGCGGTGCACACCATGGCCGAGCAATTTGCGCGACGTGGATTTCGCACGGCGTATTTCCCGTCGTGCGGCCTCCTGAACCCCGAGGTCACCTCCAAGGAGGTTGCCGACGTGCTCCCGTTCGGAAGAGGCTTCCAGGAGACGTTTCCTGTCGATGCGCGGGAGGGCGTGCCGCTCTTTGATACCCATCGCAGCGGAACGGACACCAATCGCATCGCGATATCCTGGATTGCGCGGCAGAGCGCGGCGGGCCGACCCTGGTTCGCACACGTGCACTATCGGGACCTGCATCCCCCGGCCGTGCTGTCGTTTCAGCCGGTGGACGACAACCTTGGCGCGCTCCTCGCCGCGGTGGACCGTGAAAATGCCGTCGTGGCCGTGCTCAGTGACCACGCCTCCTCGCCGCGCGCGCCGCGTCTGCTGGACCGCCGCCTGCACGTTCC
>VGFD01000353.1 GCA_016868975.1 Armatimonadota bacterium
GGGCGCCGGCCACGTCCCAGACGCGTACCGTGTGATCCCACGAAGACGAGGCGATGCGTTTCCCGTCCGCGGCATACGAAATTGCGGAAATCCCCATGCGGTGGCCTTTCAGCTCACCGGCCGCGGCCAGGCCGTTCTCGGAAACCGTCCAGAGGCGAATTTTCGCGTCCCAGCCGGCGGACGCCAGTTGCTTTCCGTCGGGCGAAAACACCACCGCGTTGACCTGCGAGTCGTGCTGACCCAGGCCGACCTGCTTGCCGGTCTCGTCGAAAAGACGCACGGCGCCGTCCTCGCCGCCAGTCGCCAGGAACTTCTGCGACCAGGCCACGGCCTGCAGGCTGCCGTGCTCGCCGGCGCGCACGATGCGGGCCAGCGACTTTGATTTTGCTTCCCAGATCAGCAGGTCCGGGGTCGAGCCGGCACCCGCGATCCAGCGATCGTCCGGCGACCAGGTGGCGCCGTAAAGGTGCTGCGGGCGGCCGATCTCCTCCGGGTACGTCCCCGGAGGCTGCGCGGACAGCGGATGCAGCGCAATCAGCCGGGCGTCGCCGCCGGCCGCGAGACGCTCCCCGTCCGGGGTGAAGGAGAGCGCGCGCGCCACGCCCAGCGAGCCCTCAATGACTTGCAGCGGATTTTCGGCGCCAGCGTTCCACCACTTCAGCGTCCTGTTACGGCTGGCCCCGCCCACCAGCAGCGACTCGCCGCGATTGAAGGCGGTCAGCGCGCTGACCGCGCCGCCCAGGTCGGTCCAGGTCTTCTCGATGGCCAGGGTGGCGGTCGCGAAGGAGACGACCGAGCCTTCCTCGGTGCCGCAGAACACGTGCGCCCCATCCGGGCTGGCGGCCATGCAGGTGACAACGCCGTTGAAGCCGGTGGCCTTACTGGCGGCGGCGAGCGTTCCCAAAGACCATGACGCCACGCTGCGGTCAGCGCCGCCGGTGTAGACCTTTCCGGCGGTGACGACCAGGCCGGTAACCGCGCCCGTGTGCAGCGTCTGGGTGGCGGACGCCTGTTTGGATTTCAGATCCCAGGCCACCACCCGCCCGTCGGACGTCCCCGCATAGGCAAGCCCGTCGCTGCCCACCCGCATGCGGTGCACGGGAGCCCCGGCATCCAGGGAGGCAAGGCGGGCGCCGTCGGCCGTCGCGAACGACGAGAGGGTTCCGTCCTCGCCGGCCGCCACCATCGTGGCGCCGTCCGGGGTGAAGGAAACCGCGCTCAACGGCTTGTTTGACGCTTCGAGGATGGCAATGAAGCGTCGGCTCACCACGTTGTACAGGTACGCGCGCCCGGTCTCGGACGCAATCCCCATGGTCTTGCCGTCGGTTGAATAGACGAAGTCGCGGATGGTACCCAGGCCGTAGCGCGCCGCGATCAACTCGGGCGTCAGCGGAGGCGGGGGGATCTCCGTCGTTGAGGCGCAGCCGCCCAGGCTGAGGACCGCGAAAACGATCAACAGCAGAACGGCCCAGGACCCGCCCGGCCGCCGCCCACAGGCGCCGACCGGCGGGTTCGGGGTGCCCACCGGGCTAGGCGGGTGCGAGGGCGGGCAGGTTCTGCTTCGCCAGCTTGACGTACTCGCCAAACGCAGCGGCGTCGTGGATGGCCAGCTCGGAGAGCATCTTGCGGTTGACCGTCACGCCGGCCTTGGTGAGGCCCTCGATGAAGCGGCTGTAGGACAGGTCGTGCAGCCGCGTCCCCGCGTTGATGCGGGCGATCCACAGGGCGCGGAACTCGCGCTTCTTGGCGCGCCGATCGCGGTACGCGTAATTCAGCGCGTGCATGACCGCTTCGCGGGCGGCCTTGATCTTCTTATGACGCGCGCCACGGTAGCCCTTGGCGAGCTTCATGATGGTGCGGCGCTTCTTGATGGCGTTTACGCCACGCTTGACTCTAGGCATCGGAGTGCTCCTTTAGATCATGGGCCCGTCTGACGACGGGCGAAAAGGTGGCTACTTGGCGTAGGGCGCCAGGCGCTTGAGGTTGCGGGCGTCGCCATCGGCGGCCAGCGCGGGCTTGCGGAACAGGCGGGTCCGCTTCGGAGACTTCTTCTCCCGGATGTGGTGGCATCCGCTGAACTCGCGCATGCGCTTCACCTTGCCGGTGGCGGTGATCTTGATGCGCTTCGCCACGGCGCGACGGGTGCGAATCTTGGGCATGTCAGACTCCTTTCGGTGAGAACCAAAAACGGCGCTCAAAAGCGCCGCTACAAAAGCCCGACCGTGAGTGGGGCTCCTGGAAACCTGTCAACAGCCTCAAGGCGTCGAGGAGGTGAGAAGCAGCGCTTCTACTTCAGTGGTGCCCACGGAAGGGCACCGCATGATGAAATTGTTCACCGAGTATACACAAGGGAGCCTGTTGCTGTCAAATCTCGAGCCGCCCGCCCTGCCGGGGATGCGAAAGAGCACGCCCGGCGCGCGATCGCTTACGGATTGAGCCCGCGCTCCTCCAGCACCCGCCGCAAGCGAGCCAGCTCAGCCTCGACGGCGTCCAGGCGGGCCTCCGCGGCGTCACGGCGGGCTTCCGCGGCGTCACGGCTGGCCTCCGCGGCGTCACGCAGTTCCTCTGCGGTAGCGAGCAGGGTTCCATCCGCCTTGAACCAGCGCAGCAGCTTTTCGTGAAAACCGATGTTGAGCCCGATGGCATCACATCGGAAGCGACCATGCGGGCCGGGTGGCACGGCCACATACTCGCCGTCCTGCAGTGTGAATGCATCCAGGCGGAATCGCCGGTTGTTGCAGATGACGTAGTTGGGCACGCGGAGCGTATCGCGGTAGATAGCGAACTTCTTGACGCGGTCCCGGTACCCGCTGGACTTTGACACGAACTCCACCACGACTTGCGGCGGCAGAAGCGTCGGGTCCTCGTTCCAGGCGCGCCAGCAGTCGCGCTCGGGGTCCTCTTTTGCGTCGAGAATGACATAGAAGTCCGGCCCGACGCAAGCCTTCGGGTCCCCTCTGCGATAGTAGATGAAGTTGTTGACGGCCACGAACGCATCCCGCCCCAGCGCCCTCAAGTGATCCGCCAGCGTGGTCTGCAAGACGACCGCGTTCGTCACGTGCTTTAAATCTTCCATCGGAACGCCGTCATCCGCCGGGTATAGAATCTGGTCGTCGACTTCCGTATTCCGTCGCAGGGCCACGCGCATCACCTGCCGATCCAAGCGCATCTGTTGCCATGGGAGTGGTTCCCCCTTCCTTACGCCCGCGCCTCCTGGCATCGCCGCAATCGTAGAATCGGCATGTGAACAGCACGTGTCCGTGAGGTTAACGGTGTGTGAACAGACTTCAAGTGAGCATCGGCTAGAGGCGGCTAGAGGAACCTGGCGTAGCGAGGTGCAACCCTGGTCCGACGAATCTTTGCGATTGTCGACGGCCTACCGGACCGTCCGCGGCAGGGGCGGAAGTCCTGGTCCATCCGGCCACGCCGTGGAGAGTGCGGTCAACCGTGGAGGCGCCGGCTTCCCCTCTTTGGTTACTGCCGGGTGCCCTGAAGCGCGCTTTATTTCTCCGTCAAGTCGGCCAGCGACGGGACGGGCATGCCGCGCTCCTTGAGCAGCTCCACGAGGCGCAGCTGGATGGGAATCTGGCCCGCGATGATCTGATCGAGGACTTGCTGGCTCAGCACGATGACCTCCACGTCGCCTTCCGCGCGCACGGTGGCGCTGCGCTTCGTGCCCGGCACGAGCACCCCATATTCCCCGAGGACCTCACCCGGCCCGCGGACCATGCGGGTGCCGTGGTCGGCTTCCACCGAAACCTCGCCGCGCACGATGACGAACATTTCCATCGCGTCGTCGCCGGTTTTGAGCAAGACATCCCCGTGCTTGTAGGAGCGGCGCTCGCAGGAGGTGGCCAGCTCGGCGACCACTTGATGCGGCAGCCCGAAAAACAGGCGGCTTTTTCCGAGCAGCGAAACGTCGTCCCAGAATTCGTGGAAAAACGACCAGAGCCGGTTGGCCACCACGAATTCGCAGAACACTCCCGCGGGGACGCGCAGCAGCACGGTGGGACCCGCGGTGCGCACGTCCACCCGGGCCAGGCCGTCGCCCAGGATGGACAATTCCCCGAAAAAGCCGCCGGCCGCGATGGTGCGCCGCGGAACGTCATTTTTCAGGACCGTCACGCTGCCCTGGACCACGATGAACCACGCCTCGTGGCGCTGCCCCTCGCGCACCAGCCACGCGCCGGGCCGCATGGTGATGATATCCCCCTGGCAGAGCAGCAGCCAGATCCAGTATTCGGAATCCTCCAATCGGAAAATCCGCAGCGCCTCGATTAATTTGATCACGTGCGCCACACCGACCGGCTTCCAGCGGGCCAGCGTCCAGGTCATCCCCGGACGGGCCAGCGCGAAATGGCGCAGGTGCGGCGGCATCGGATGGGCGTGCATGAACACCACGGCCGGACGAACGCCGTGTTTTTTGCACAGCGCGTCCCAGTCGCGCGCGTTGAAGTGGATAGGATCGCCGGCTGTGCCGCCGGCCTCCCAGAACACGATGTCCTCGCCGCCTTTGACGAGGTGGGGAAACGGATCCCAGCCCGTATCCAGGAAGCCGGCGGCCTCCATGGCCTCGGTGCCGAACGCGCCGCTGACCGGGGCCGTGTCGCTGGAAAACACCAGGGAGTGGGTGCGGCCAGACTGCTCCACCTCGATGCGAAATCCGGTCGTGGGCACCGGGTGGATCATCCAGGCGAAGTGCCAGGTGGCGCCCAGCAGGCGCAGCGGCGTGCCGGGCTGGACGCGCACCACGCCGCCGCTGGGCGCCTCGGGCAGGGCGTGCGACTGGCCCAGGACGCGATGCGCCTCGTCCTCCTCCATGTCGAGGATGGCGGCCACTTTCGCCACGCAGGTTCGATAGACCGGCTCGGCGGCCACGTAGGTGAAGGCGCGCCCGCTGGCCACGCACTCCAACAGGAAGTGGATGGCGCTGCCCATGTGATCCTCGTGGCCGTGGGTCTCGAACACAACGCGGACGTCCGCCGAGTCGATGCCGTGTTGCGCCAGGAGGTACGAGGCGCACACCGGCGCGTCCACGACGGCCCAAGAGCCGTTCAGGCAGATGGCGAAGCCGGTGGTGGGGTGCTCGAGCTCGAAGCCGGGGTCGGAGCCCAGGCACAGCACGCGGAACACGTCCTGCACCACGGGGACCGAGGAGGGCGGCAGCGTGAGCAGATGGGGCGCCTGATCTTCTTCAAAGTTGAGGTCGATGGTGACGTGCTCGTCACCCTGGCGCACTTCGAAGCGATTGTTGCCGAGACGCTTGAGGCGCGCGCCGTTGAAAAGGGGGGCTTCGCCGTTGGCGTCGCAGGCCCGCCAGTCGACCACGTCTTCCAGGCGCAGGCGCGCTTGCTCCCAGGTGTCGAGCAAGCGATGGGGATGGGTGGCGGCGATTTCCTCGAGCAACGGGGGCGCGTCGGCGGCCGGCGTCGGCATGCCGTCCGCGACCCATTTTCTTGACGTCCTCGAATCCCTCGCGCTTGGGGGAAAACCACGCTTGATTGCGGCGCAGGAACTCGATCTCGTCGTCTCCCAGGCCCATTTCCTTGAGCGCGGCGGCGCCAAATCCGTGCAGGGAGACCTCCAGCATGCGGCGACAGCGGGCGATCTGGCGCGCGGTGCCGATGACCACCAGTTTGTGGGATTCGTCCAGGCGGCCGCTGGCCTTTCCCATGGCGAACAGAAAATAATAGGTGAAGAATTCCAGGGAAACTTGCACCACGCCGCGGTGGAAGAATACGTCTGGCAACACGAAGGTGGTGGGCGGGGGCAGCTTGCGTTGAAACCACAATTTCACGCAGGGAGGAATTCCGAATTGCGTCCGCTCGCCGTCGACGTCCACGACTTCCGCGCCGGGCATGAGCGTCCACCTGTTCAGAGCCACCCGGGGGGGTCGGGCCGGCAATATCGGATCCTGCGTGCGCAAGATCACATTCTTCAGGAGTGGAGGCTGCTAGT
>VGFD01000354.1 GCA_016868975.1 Armatimonadota bacterium
CCCAGCCGCAACCTGGGCGCGTGACGCATCCGTCCTGAAGAACGCAAGCGGCAAAAACAACACCGCATACAACATATTTTCCGGCCGAAAATGCCCGGCCAGCGCCACGAGCGCGCCAGCCAGCAACGCGCCGGCCATGCCCGTACGAAACCGCTGTGACCGGCAACCCCACAGCGCAAGCACCACGAAGAGCAGCGAGGCGCCCTCCGCCGAGGCCCCCTGCGACAGCCGCAGCAAGGCCGGCATCACCGCCACCGCCCCACCCGCAAACGCCGCCGCCACCAGGGACTCCGGCGCCAGCATGGCAAACGTCGCCACCGCGGTCAGCACGCCAATGGAGCGCTGCAGGCCGACGGCCGCGCCGTACCCGCCGCCCGACACCAGCGACAGCAGCGTCGGCCATCCTTGCGGATACGGCGGCTCCGGCGCGGGACGGGGATCGGGCGCCGGCGGCAATCCACGCTCGATCAGCGCCACCACGGTGCCGGACGTGCGCACGTTGCGCGCCGTCGCTAAATAATAAAATTCGTCGAAATACACCTGCGGCGCCACCGGCTGGGCCATCCGCAATCCCGCCGCGAGCAGCGCGATTCCCGCGCCGGCCGCCAGCAACGACTGGGCAGGCCGCCACAATCCACCCAATTCGCGCAGCCGCCAGACCACCAGCCCCAGCACGACCACGAGATGCCCCGCGAACAGCGCGACGTACCCGCCTCCGAGCAGCGCCGTCAAAGGCCCATCATTGCAAGCTTCAGCCCGGCCCGCGCCTTGCGGAAGAACTCCCCGAACGAGCGCACCCCGCGCAGCGCCTGGAGCACGTAGCGCGGGCGGAAATACGAGCGCTTGATGCAGTACGTCACCAGTTCGTCAAGCTGCTCGCGGGTGAAAACCTCCGTCCAGTAGGGCACCTCAAACGTGGTCGTGGGATCTTTCGCGAAATCCCGCCACGTCTCGTCGGTGATAAGTCCCTGGCGCACGCCCATGCGATGCAGCACCGTGTTGGGCAGGGGCATGGTCACCGAAAAGTGCACGTAGTCGAGATTCAGCCGCTGGGCAAAGCGCAGCGTCTCCATGATTTCCTCGCGGGACTCGCCGGGCGCGCCGATCATGAAATCCGCGTAGGTCGACAGGCCCACTCTTCGGGTGAGGCGTATCGCCTCGCGGGCCTGCTCCAGCGTGGTGCCTTTATTCAAGATATCCATCACGCGCTGGGTGCCGGACTCGATGCCGTACTGCACGCGCCCGCAGCCGGCCTCCTTCATGCGGCGCAGCAGCGGCTCGTCCACGCAGTCCACGCGGGCCCGCACGTCCCAGAGGACGTCGAGGCCGGACGCGATAATCGCATCGCAGACCTGGTAGATGCGCTCCTTGTTGATGGTGAACGTCTCGTCAAAGAACAAGAATTCGTGAATTCCCAGCGCCACCGACGCGCGCATCTCGTCGACCACCGAGGACGGGGTCCGCTCGCGATATTTCTTGCCGCCGGCCGTGTAGCAGAACGAGCACGAGTAAGGGCATCCTCGGGAGGAAACCATGATGGTCGTGGGCGGCCGCTTGCTGACCACCGTGCTGTACATCCGATACGGGGTCAGCGCGCGGTTGGGGATCGGCAGATCGTCGAGGTCCTGGAAGAAATAGCGGTGCTTTTGCTTTTGCGTGCACTTGTCAAGCACCGCGGGAAGGTCCTCGACGCACGTCCCTTCACGTGGCAGGCCGTCCTCGCCGCGCCAGCCGGTGCCCGGCAGGCGCCCGCTCTCCTCAATGCGATCCAGCAGCTGGCCCAGCGGCACTTCGCCTTCGCCGAGCACCACGTAGTCGATGCAGGGCAGCCCGACGGCCTCCTTCGGGAAAAGCGAGGTGTGCGGCCCGCCGAGAATCACCGGGATCGACGCGTCCACCTTTTTCACGACGCGCGCCGCGTCCACCGCGTCGATCAGGGTGTAGGTCATCGCGGTGATGCCCACCGCGTCAGGCTTCGTCCGCCGCACGTAGGCCTCGACGTCGTCGAAGCTCATCTCCCGCACGTAGGCGTCGAGCACTTCCGCCTTGTGGCGGGTCCGCTCGTTGATCCAGGTGCCCAGGTAGAGCAGGCCAAGCGGCGGCAGGTAGCCGAGCCCTTCCTGGATCGTCTTCATGTAGCCGGGCGAGACGATCTGCTCTTGGGGCGGGAACAGCAAGAGGATTTTCACGGTGCCTCCAGGGCGAGCGGCGACAGAGGCTGCACGCGGTAGAGCGCAAAGTGCACTCTCGTGCTCTCCACCCGCCGCTCCACCAGCGGGGACAGCCGCAGCAGGTTCTGCAGCCTTTCAAAGCTGCGCCCGGCCTCGGCGCCGCCGGTATGGAGATAATAGAGAAACACCGGGCGGTTTTCAACGGCAACGTCCCGCACGATTTGCGGATCGGGCTGTCCTTCGGGGACGATGAAGAAGTGCGGCTCCAGGCCGGTGTTCCACGCGATCTGGCGGGACATGGCGAGACTGCGCGCGCCGAGCGTTCCCATGTTGTCGTACACCAGCAGCCAGGCGCTTTCCGGCAACAGGGCGCGGGCCTCGCGGTGCAGCTCCCACTGGGCCATCCACATGTGGCGGGATTGCACGAAACCGTTGTACACGGGCACCACGGCGAGCGCCAGCGCCACCATCCCCAGGAGCACCGTGCGCTGACGACAGAGCGCGTCGGCGCCCAGCGCGGCGAGGATGATCACCCCCAGGGCCGGGTGCAGCGCGGTGCGCCACGAGTCCAGCGTGAAGCGCAGCGAGAAGTCGCACGACGGGTTTGCCGAGTAGAAGAGCACCAGCGCCAGCCACCAGCCCGCCCAAAACAATCCCACCCGACGCCAGCGCGAGGAGCGCGCCGCCACCACCAGGCCGAGCAGCGCCAGCACGGTGAGCGGCAGCGGATGGATGGCGCCCTCGATCCAGTACAGGAAGTTGCCGCTAAAGTTGGTGGAGACGTGCCGGCGGATGTCCTCGCTGCTCTCATAAAAGAAGTAGAAGTGGGTGGCGAGGCCGTAGTAGTCGGCCATCAGCGGCGGCAGCGAAAACACCGCCAGCACCAGCGAGCCCAGCGTCCAGGCCAGCCGCACCCGCCAGCCCCGCATGCGCTCCGAAGGACACACCAGCGCGAAGAACGCCAACACCAGCGGGAGCAGCGCGAACACGTTTTCCATGCGCACGTTGATGAAAACAGCGAGGAATGCGCAGGCGAGCGGCACCAGGGCGTCCCCGCCGTCGCGGAACCAGACGGCGATGACCGCCAGCCCGGCCAGCAAGAAGAACAGCGACGCCGTCTCCAGCGCGGCCGAACCCGCCAGCCGCATGTGCACCGGCAGCACCGCCAGGAACAGCGCGGCCAGCAGGCCGGCGCGCTCGCTGCCGAACATCGCGTGCACCGCCACGAAGAGCAGCACCGTCGACAGGCCCGAAAGCGCGGTGGCCAGGGCGAACGCCACGTCGGGGCCGTGGCCGAACGCCCGGTAGGCCAGCGAGATCAGGTACTGCCACGCGGCCGGACACGGGTGAAAGCCGTTGAAGGTCTGGTATCCACCCACCATCGAGAGCGCGTTCTCGCCGCTGCGCGCCATGTTCTCCGCGGTGTTGAGAAAGAAGATCTCGTCGAAGTACACCTGCGGCAGGTGCGGCGTCACCAGCGTGCGCAACAGCAAGGCGAGGTTGGCGATGAGCAGCGCGCCGATCCAGCCGTTCGCCGAAATCCGCCGGACCGCGCCCCAGAGAGGCCGCGCCGCGAGGAGCGCGAACAACACCGTCAGGGTCATCAGCGCGCTCATCGTCGGGACGTAGCCATTGATCAGGAGATGGCGGAAGCCCTCGAGCAGCGTGGCGTCCTTCCCCAGCGATTCCGCCAGGGAGCGCCCGTATTCCAAAATCTGATTGGCCTGCACGGCCACAATATCGCAGAAATGACGCCATCGCTGCAAGCCAGACTCGCACTCGGGCTGATCCTCCTCGCGGGGATCGTCGCCGGCGCGTTCTTTCTGTGGCGACGGCCCCCGCCGCCGCCGCCGGAGCCACGCGCCACTGAGGGGGCGTTCTGGCGATACACGCCGAGCGGCGCCTGGGAACGGTTGCCCGTGCCGGGGGACTTGCCGCGCGCCAGCCTGGTGGTGACCCGGGCGCTGACCAACGTCGTCGCGCTTCCGGAGCGCTCCTGGCTGCGCTGTCAGACGGATGCTTCGCTGGTGGTGGAGGCGGTCGAGCCGGGGCCCCGCACCGTGCTCCGCGTCGACCAGGGACGGGCCTGGCTGCGCGTCTCCGGCGAGGCCGCCGTGGTGTTGAACAGCGTGAACTGCGAGGTCACGGTGCGGGACGCCACCTGCGCCATCCACGTGTGGGACGACAAGGACCATTTCAAGAACACGGAGGTGCGCTGCTGGCGGGGCTCGCTTGAGATCCGCGGGGGACCGGGCTTGAAGCAGTCGGCAACCTTGCGCTATGGTCAAACCTTGAAGACCGACGACGCGTCGATGTCGGCCACCACGTCCTTTGAAACCGCCAGCCCGGACCCGTGGGCGGAATGGAACCAGTCTCTTGATAGATGAAGAGCGCTCTGAGTTCACGCTCGTCGATCGGCTGCGCGCCGCCGTCTCGCCGCCCATTCTCGTGCTGCTCCCCATCTATTGCCTGGGCCTCATCCCGGGCGCCTGCCTCATGGCCTGGCTCGGCACGCGCGTCGACCGCTGGCTGGGCATCCCTTCCCTGGGTGAGTGGCTGCCGCTGGCGGCCCGCCTGGAAATCTTCGTGCTGTGCATCCTGCTGGGCGGTGGGATCCTCGTCTGGTCGTACACCTATCTCGTGCTGGAGGGCGGCGGCGGGCCGGTGCCGCCGTTTTCCGCCAACACCCGCCGGCTGGTCACCAGCGGCCCTTACGCCTACGTGCGGCATCCCTCCATCTGGGGGAAGATCATCGGCGTCGTCGGGCTCGGCGTGCTGTTCGGCTCGCCCACCTTCCTGGCGATCATCATCCCGTTGCTGCTCACCTGGTCGCTGGGCAGCAACATGCGCAACCAGGACGCCGAGATGGAGGCGGCCTTCGGGGATGAGTTCCGAGCGTGGCGTAATCGCACGCCGCGGCTCGTCCCCCGGCTGGGGCGCGGATGAAGCTGCTGGTCAAGCTGGCCGTGACCGCCGGGTTCCTGGCGGTGGCATTCTCACAGGTCAGCATGCGGGAACTGGCCGCCCTGCTCCAGCAGGCCAACCCCTGGCTGCTGCTCGCGGCGGTGCTGATCGGACTGCTCGGCTGCGCGGTGAACGCGCGCAAGTGGCAGATGCTGCTCGGAGCAGCCGGGGTGGCCATCGCGTGGCGGCGCGCGATGACGCTGTACATGGTGGGGTACTTCCTCAACAACATCTTCACCGGAATGGGCGAGGTGAAGCGCATCTACGACGTGGGCCGCTCCAGCGGAAACGGCTCGGCGGTCCTCGTCTCGGTGTTCCTGGAGCGCTGGACGGGGATTGTGGCCCAGGCCAGCGTGTCGCTGGCGGCCCTCAGCGTCGCCACGCTGACGGTCCCAGGATTGTGGGGCGTGGCGGCGATGAACGGCCTCGGGCTCGCGATGCTGGTCGTCCTGTACATGGTGGCCGTCGGGGCCCCCGCGGCGCGCGGCGTGGCGCGGCTGGTGGAGCGCTATCCGCGGTTAAACCACTACGTGGCGCGGGCCCACGACGCGCTGCAAGAAGTGCGCGGCCGCAACGTGCTGCGCTGGGCGCTGCTCCAGTCGGTGCTGGTGGCGGGGCTGCTCATCGTGATGCACGTGGCGCTCGGGCTTGCGCTGGGCCTGTCGGTGCGGGGCGACTTCGCGCTGGTGGTGCCGCTGGCGGTGGCCTTCGGACAGGTGCCGGTCTCGGTGAACGGCCTGGGGATCCAGGAGGTCGGCTACCTGGCGCTGTTCGGTGCCGTGGGATTGCTCCCAGCGCAGGCCATG
>VGFD01000355.1 GCA_016868975.1 Armatimonadota bacterium
TCCGGGCCCGCCCAAACCAGTAAGCATCGGAATGCCGCCCGGCCCACCCTGCTGCGCGCCCACGCCGCCGCCCTTGCCGCCAAACGGCTGACCGCCGCCATCGAGGGGATCGCCGGCGGTCTTCTGCTGCATGATCTGCTGCGTCTCTTTGGCGTAGCCGGCGCCGGCCTTCTTGCTTTCCTCGCCTTTGGCCTTGCTGGCCTTCTGGTGCCTCTCGCCGTTGCCTTTGACGCCCCAGCCGACGCCCTTTTTCTTCTCGCCACCGTCCGCCTTGAGTCCCGCAAGGGACGGTCCACCTGAGGAGTCAACCCCTGACTTCAAACCGCGCAGCGCGGCAATCAGTCCGCCGCCTTCGCCGGCGCCGTCCTGGTCCTTTGTCTCCGCGCTGAGCGCGGTGCTGTCGCCAGGCTGCTCTCCACCCGCGGCGGGCGACCACGTCTTCAGATTTCCCGTGACCGGCTGCGTCGCGCCAATGGTAATGCCCGAGACAATTTCCTGGATGGCTTCCACGGCAACTCTCTCCTCAATTCTCAATCCGCTTGCCCCTTACTTCCAGGTTCAAGCAGAGTGGATTAAGGAGAGATTATGTTACGCTCGTTGCCAGTTTGTTAACTTTGGTTAATAATTTGTTAGCCCGGATAGATTGCGAACGACATCTGCTGCTCGCCGAACCGCTCCTCGACCTGCACCGCGCGGTCCACGCGATCCGCAGGGCGTCCGGCTTGGATCCACCGCGGGATGTCAACCACCGCGGGATGTCAACCACCGCGGGATGTCAACCACCGCGGGATGTCAACCACCGCGGGATGTCAACCACCGCGGGATGTCAACGGTAGGACACCTCTTTGCCCCCTGCGAAGGAGGAGCCGCATGGACGTCCTGCACGACCGCTACGGGGATGATGCGCTGATGAGCGCGCCCGTCGACCCTGATCATCCGAGTTTCTCTTCGCTGCTGAGCGCCCTCGAAGCCGTCCACCACGGCCGCGTTGGGTCCGGGGTGCTGCGCCGCTACCACGACGTTCTTTCCGCCGAGGTGTCCGAATCGCGCGCCTCCATCGAGGGCGAGTTCGCCGAGGACGAAGAGGAGCGGCAAGTGGCCTTGAGCGCGCTGGAAGTCACGGAAGCGCTGCTGGACGCCATCGATGAATATCTGCAAGCGCCCGGTGATGAAACCATGGCATTCTGCGTCGCCATGTACCTGGAAGCCCGGCAGTTCGCCGTCGACGCTGAAGCGTACTTTTCGGGGGACGACGACGAGGATCAAGATTCCGAGTCACCCTCACAGGACATGCCGCAAGGGTTCTGAAATGGGTAAGTCCGCTCATAGGCATCGCCGCGAAAGCAGGTTTCTGCAAATTGTTGCAGTTGCGCGTGGGCGGGAGAAAAATGGTGGAGGTCCAACTGATGCGCATTCGGCAGTCCTTGCTGGCGCTCACGCTGTTTTTATGTCTTGGCGTGGCGCTCGCGAATTGGTCCCGGCCCGATGCCGTAAGGGCGTCGGATCACGATGACGGCGAGACCAGCGTGAAGGCGCGCAACGTCAGCATGACGGATGTGTTCTTCTTCCGCGAAACCGACCAGCAAAATCAGATCGACAGCGGCACCCGCACTTTTGGCGGCGGCACCGATCCCAACCGGCTGCTTGTTGCGGCGATGAACGTCAATCCGCGGTCCGTTCCGCGTCAGCAGTATTACTTCAGCA
Source organism: Armatimonadota bacterium (assembly GCA_016868975.1). Lineage (GTDB taxonomy): Bacteria > Vulcanimicrobiota > Xenobia > RGZZ01 > RGZZ01 > VGFD01. Next base: position 1,705 of record VGFD01000355.1, read on the forward strand.
CCAGCGCCCGCTACGAGATCCACGTGCGACGGGTGACCGGAACGGCGAACAGCACGGCGAATGCGTTCCCGGCCAACGGCGGGCCGGACTTTACCCTGCGCTTCACCTTCGGCGCGCCCTCGAGCGACCAGCAGGCCATCACCTTCCAGCGGGTCAACTTCCTCAACGGTGCCGAGGTCAGCACGACCCTGGCCACCGGGTTGATAGTGACCACGCCGAATCCTCCAGGCATCGGCAACCCGAACCCCACCCGCGTGGTGAACTCCACCACGATGACCACGAACGGGACGACCGACTCCAACATCTCGGTATTTGCCGGTCTCGCCGAGGATCCGTTCTTTTTCGACGTGACCCAGTACTTCAAGTTGCGCGCGGGCGCGTTGCTGCTGGGGCCGGCCGTCGGCTTCCGCACCGCGGCCAACGCCATCGACTTCGCCAAGGACTACAACGTGCTGAACCTGTCGGTGCGCGCGCCGCGCGACTTCTTCTCGCGCAACTCCGACGGCACCTTGAACGCGGCCACCGCGTATGACGTCTGGGGCACCATTTCGGTGCCGCAGTAGGAGAGGAGGCATTTCAATGAAATCCAGAATCGTAAACACGCTCGCCACCCTGGCCCTGCTTCCCATCCTGCTGTCAGGATGCGGCAGCAGCGGCAACAGCCTGTTCAACAACGGCCAGCCCCTGTCGGTGGCAGCCCCGCCGGCGGCACAGGCCCAGACGACGACCTTCGCTCAGACCGAGCGCCTCGCGCGTCCCGCCATCAATGAGGGACTGCTCATCACCAACGACTTCCTGAACGCTTTCAATGCGATCGGCCCGGGCTCCGACGGAGCGGCGCTGGCCGGACCGGTGGGCGCCGAGGCAGCCGCGACGCTCACCGCGGTCGGAAGCAACTCAAGCGACATCGCCCTCATCCTCGCCGCCCTCACGCCCGACGTGATGCGGCTCGACACCACCATCCCCAACGCACAGGCGGGGTTCTCCATCGCTGCGGTGCTGGCGGGCAACCCGACGATTGACGCGCGCCTCAATCCCACCAGCATTCCAACCGGGGGGCGTTTGCTGCAAGACGACGTGATCGACCTCATCCTGGTGGTGGTGACCCACAATCTGGCGACGACCGACAACGTGAGCTACACTGGCGGCGGCAACGTCGGCCAGGGACACTCGGCGATGTCGACGACCTTCCCCTACCTGGCGCCGCCCCAATAGACAAGAACAGAGCCCTTTACCGGGCTCTTTTTTTATTCCGTCTTGCGCACCAGCTTGAGGCTCTTGTCGAGCAGGACCAGGCCATTGTCCGGGCCCCAGAAGGCGAGCTTGCCGTCGTCGCTGTAGGCCAGCACGGACACGCGCGGACCGTGGGGAATGGCCTGTCGGGTCCACTCGCCGTCGGCGGCGCGCGTCCACACGAAGCCGCCCCGCGTCACGCTGGCCACCGCGATGGCCTTCCCGTCCGGCCGCCAGGAAACTCGGTTGAGCGCGACCTTGCCGCAGTCTAAGTCGGCAAGCTGGCGGTGGGTCGCAACGTCCCATACCCGGAGCTGCTCCGAGCTGGTCGCCAGGCGCTTTCCGTCGGGACTGAACGCGATGCCGTTGATGCACAGTTTGTGGGCGGTCCACTCCGCGATTTTCCGGCCGGCGGGCAGCGCGTACAGGCACACCTTTCCGTCTACCGAGGCGGAGGCGAGCAGGCGGCCGTCCGGCGATACGGAGAGCACGTGGCCTTGCAGCTTCGCGTCGGGGGCGGTCTTTGGCAGGGTGAACAGCGAGGTCACGCCGTTGTAGGTCGAGGCGGCAAGCCGTTTCCCGTCGGGCGTGAAAGACACCGCGAGCACGTCATCTTCCAGCGGCCCGATCTTTGCGATGGGCTGGCCGGTCGCGACTTCCCACAGGCGCACCGTGCGGTCCATGCTGGCGGTCGCCATGCGTTTGCCGTCGCGGGTGAAGCCGATTCCCATGACCGCGTCGAGGTGCCCCGGCAAGTCGCGGAGCGGCTTTAACGAGGGCACCGCGTGCATGACGAGCCGGTCCTGGCTGCCGACGACCAGCGCGCGCCCGTCCGGGGTGAACGCCAGGGAGGCGACGTGGACCTTCCGGGTCAATTTAGGCGCCGCCGCGACCGGCAGGCAGAGAAGCGCGAGGATGACGATGAGCAGTCTCTTCATGCCGCGATAGTTTTGTATGCCCGCCCCGCGTTCCCTCTCCGGAGGGAACGCCGCGGCGGCCTTGGAATACGGCGCGGATGTTTGTGGCTAAGTGGCGCGCGACACAAGTAGCTTCGCCTTACGGGACAACGACTAACCCGGGCGTGTCGCGCGGCACGATCAAACCGATTTGGGGCTTAGTGGTCCGCGCCCGGGGCTCCAATTCATGATCAGACTTTCGCCGCGGACCACTAAGGGATTGTGGAGCCGCGTCCTGGGCGCCGTGATGGTCATCGGCGGCTTGCTTGCCGTTGCCCGGGCGAGCGCGCCGCCGGCGCGGTCGCCCGAGCCTCCACCCGGGATGGGCGCCGTATCGGTACGCGCCGTCTCGCGGGGGCGGGTCGCGGACGCCGAGGTGGCATTCTACAAGCGACGCCTCCGCCAGCATCCCAACAGCGGTCCGGACCACGCCCTGCTGGCCGCGGCCTACCTGCGGCAGGCGCGCGCCACGATGGAGCCGGCCTGGTACCTTCTGGCCGAGAAGGAGGCGCGCGCGTCGCTCTCCCACCAGCCATTCGACAATCCGGGCGCCGTGCTGGCGCTGGCCCAGGTGGCTGAGGCGCGGCACGACTTCAGCGAAGCCATCGCGATGGCGCGAAGGACAAGGGTTCGCGGCGCGGTGCCGCCGGAAGCGCTGACCATCGCGGCCAATGCCAATCTTGCGCTTGGGCGCGTGCCCGAAGCGGCTGATGCGGCCCGGACGCTGGTCAAGCAGGCGCCGTCCACGGGCGCGTACACGGCGTTGGCGCAGAGCCTCCTCGCGCAAGGCAAGGACGGGGAGGCGCTGGACGCCTTTCAGCAAGCCCTGCTGCACGAGGAGCCGGGCGAGCAGGAGTCGTCGGCCTGGCTGCGCGGGTTGCTGGCCCGCCATCACCTGCGGCGCGGCCGTCTGACCCTGGCGGAGGAAGTCAACCGCCAGGCCCTGCGGGCCCGTCCCGAGTATCCGCTGGCCCTGTTCCTGATGGGAGAGATCGCGGCGCGGCGCGGTCTGTGGGAGGAGGCCGAGCGGCAGTACGAGGCGGCCTATCGGCAGGCGCCGCTGCCGGCCTACCTGATGGCGCAAGCGCGCGCGCGCGCGGCGCGGGGGGATCGGGCCGGGGCGGAGGCGCTCTGGGCGCGCGCCGAGGGGATGGTGCGCGAGCAGATGGCAAAGGGCGCCTCCGCGCACCGCCGCGATCTTGCGCGACTGCTGTTGGCGCGCGGCCGTCCCCAGGAGGTGGAGGAGGCGCTCCGCTATGCGCGGGGGGAAGCGCTCATGAGGCGCGACGCGGAGACGCTCGATACGCTGGCCTGGGCGCTGTTCGCGGCGGGCAAGCCCGCCCAGGCACGGACGATCCTTCTGGAGGCGTTGCGTTTCGGGGTGCGAGATGCGCGGCTGCGCCTTCGCTTGTCCGAGGTGGAAGCGCGGTTGGGGAACTCGGAAGCGGCGGCGCGGGAGCGCACGCGGGCTCGTGAGATCGATCCCCTGGAAATCTGATCCAGGGGGAGTCGCCTGCGGCGCCCCCTGGACCCCCCCTGTAGATCTGATCCAGGGGGAGTCGCCTGCGGCGCCCCCTGGCCCCCCCTGTAGATCTGATCCAGGGGGAGTCGCCTGCGGCGCCCCCTGGCCCCCCCTAGAGCAGCCCGCCGCTCCAGGCCGACTGCGCGGCGATGAATAGTCCCAGCAGCATGATGACCACGTAGGACGCCGCCGACATCCACCGCACCGCGCCGCGACTGGGGATCCAGCGGTCCATCGCGCGGCCCGCGAGGACCATTGCCACGCCGATGGCCATCAGCACCGCGGCCAGTCCGAGGCTGAAGGCCACGATGATGGCGATGCCAAGCAGGATCTGGTTGGCGGCAATCGCGGACAGCAGCACGACCAGCGCGTCAGGGCAGGGGACCATGCCGCCGCTCACGCCCAGCGCGACGAGGCTGCCCAGCGTGACCCTGGCCGGGACCGTGTGCGTGTGGTAGGTGTTGCCGTGCCAGTGTCCGCCGTCCGCGCCGGCCGCGCGAGTGAGCACGGCGCG
>VGFD01000356.1 GCA_016868975.1 Armatimonadota bacterium
TCTTCCGCTGGACCGGCGCGCTGCCCACGGCGGACGACTGGAGCGGCGCCGCCCACCTCCCCTTTCCCATCTTGAGCTACCGCCACCTGCTACTTACCTGGAAGCATACCTGGAAGGAATTGCCCATCTCGCCTATCCCCGCCAGAACATTTCCCTCTTCTGGCTGGCCAACGACTGCCGGGACCGCACCGTGGAGATTCTCCAGGCGTTCAAGCGAAAATACGAGCAGGATTATCGCTCAATCAAGATTGAGGTGCAAGACACCAACGACGGCACCGTGCGCTCGCCGTTCGACTCCGCCCAGGCCCATTTCTGGAACGAGGTCGGCTGGCGCAAGATGTGCCTGCTGCGCACCCGCTGCATGCAGCGGCCCGGCGACCACGACTTCGTTTTCTTCCTGGATTCCGACACCGTCTTGCTGCCGCCCACCCTGGCCCATCTGGTGAATATCGAAGGGACCGACATGCTCACCGAAATCCACTGGACCTCATGGGAAGCCGGCGCGCCGCCCCTGCCCAACGTGTGGTCCGGCGGGCAATACCGTTTCGCGCCAGGCTTCCTGGAAGGGCTACGCAAAACGACCGTGGCGCCGGTAGGAGGGATGGGCGGCGTCGTGCTTATTCCCCGCCGAGTGCTTGCGGCCGGGGTGACCTACCAGGCGGTCCCCAACCTGGACTACCAGGGTGAGGACCGCCATTTTTGCGTGCGCGCCGCCGCCATGGGTTTCCGATTGCACGCCGACACTTATTATCCGGCGCTGCATCTCTACCGCCAGTCAATTCTCGACGAGTATCTCAGGCGGAGAGCACCTTCTTGATCCGCTCGAAAGCCCAGTCCAATTCCTCTTTCGTGATGACCAGCGGCGGGGCGAAGCGGATGGTATGGTGATGCGTCTCCTTGCAGAGCAAGCCCTCTTTCATGAGCGCCTCACAGTACTGTCGCGCGCCGCCGGCCTGCGGCTTCAGCTCCAACCCGATGAACAGCCCTCGGCCGCGCACTTCGTGAATCAGCGGATTGTGGATGGTCTGGAGCAGCCCTTTGAAATACTCGCCAAGCTCGGCTGATTTTTCCACGAGCCGCTCCTCCACCAGCACCTTGAGCGCCTCGCGCGCCACCCGCGCGGCAAACGGGGCCCCGCCGAAAGTCGAGCCGTGATCGCCGGGCTTGAAGCGCCCCAGGATGTCGCGCGTGGCCAGCACCGCGGACACCGGCAAGATTCCTCCCGACAACGCCTTTCCGATGGCCACCAGATCCGGCGTCACGTTCTCGTGCTGGAAAGCGAACAGCTTTCCGGTGCGTCCCAGCCCGGTCTGGATCTCATCGACCGCGAGCAGCACCTTGTGCTTCTTGCAGAGCGCCGCCGCCTCGGCCAGGTACCCGGGGGGCGGAATATTGACTCCTGCCTCGCCCTGGATCGGCTCCACGAGAAACGCCGCGGTGTTGGGGTTGATGGCGTCCTCCAGCGCCTGCAGATCTCCGTACGGAATCGACAAAAAACCCGGCGTGAACGGCCCGAAATTCTTGCGGTAATCCGGCTCGGTGGACATGCTGATGGCGGTGGTGGTGCGGCCGTGGAAATTGTCCTTGCACACCACGATCTCGGCTTGATTGTTGAGCACGCCTTTCACTTCGTAAGCCCATTTGCGGGCCGCCTTGATGAGCGTCTCGATGGCCTCCGCCCCGGAGTTCATGGGCAGGCACATGTCAAAGCCGCTCAGCTCACACAATTCCTTGACCAGGTGCGGGAGCTGATCGTTGCGGAACGCCCTTGAGGTGAGCGTCACCTTGCCGAGCTGGTCGCGAGCCGCTTCCACGATGCGCGGGTGACAGTGGCCCTGGTTCACGGCCGAATAGGCAGCCAGGAAATCCAGGTACTTGCGTCCCTCCACGTCCCACATCCAGGGACCCTCCGCGCGTTCGACGACGATATCGAGCGGATGGTAATTGTGCGCGTTGTGCCGTGCCTCCAGCGCGATGTAATCGGCCGTGGAAAGAGCGGTTGTCGGTTTCATGGTTTCCTCCGTCACATATGAAAAGCGCCGGCCAGAGGTTCCGCCGGCCGGCGCGGTCGTGGGCGTGCGGGCTGCGCGTCAGTGCGGATCCACGAAGTGGCTCGAGAACCCGGCCCGCTTGATGGCCTGCTGGATCTTCTTTGGATCCGTCCGGGCAGCGTCGTATTTCACGCTGACGAGGCGGTTCAAATCGTCGAAGCGGACTTCCTGCACGCCGGACACCTTCTTCAGCTCGGCGTTCACGGTCCGCTGGCAAATCTGGCACTCCACGTCGGGAACGCTGAGCGTGACGAGGTGGCTGCCGTCCGGCAGGGTCTTGTCCGGGCCAGCCAGGGCAGGCATCGCGGCCAGTCCGAGCAGCAGCGCCACCGCAACAAACCGAAGGGCCAGTGTCAATTTCATCGCAAGCCTCCTGACCAGAAGGACCTCGGATTCGGCAGGCTGTTTCCGGGGCCGTCCTCAACGAGAAAATTCGCCCTCAGGCCACGGAACCCTGGCCGAATCAGTCGTGCAGGGATGGTCCCCGGCCGTACCCAAACCCTTCCCATACCAATCCTCTCGGAGGTCATCGCTTGCGGCTCCTGGCCGTCATCCCCGCTTACAACGAGGCAGCCTCGATCCAGCGCGTGGTGGCGGACACCATTCCATTCGTGGACACCGTGCTGGTGGTGGACGACGGCTCCCGCGACGACACCGCGACCCTGGCCCGCCAGGCCGGCGCCCAGGTCCACGCGCAGCCCCGCAACATGGGGAAAGGCGCGGCCCTGCAGGCGGGGATGGACTATTGCCTGGAGCACGGCTTCGACGTCGCGGTCACGCTGGACGCCGACGGGCAGCACGAGCCGCGCAGCATCCCCGACCTCGCCGAGCCGATTCGGAGCGGGCGGGCGGACATGTCGGTCGGCTCCCGCAAGCAGCAGATGAGCACCCACATGCCGTTCATCCGCCGATTCACCAACCGCTTCATGTCGTGGATGCTGGGGCTGGTGGCCGGCCAGCCGATGGAGGACACCCAGTCCGGCTACCGCGCCATCTCCGCGCCCGTCCTGCGCGGCGTGCGCGTCTCCTCAAGCCACTTTGAAGCCGAGTCGGAATTTCTGCTGAAAGCGGCGCGGCTCGGCTTCCGCATCGCGTGGATTCCCATCGCGACCATCTACGGGGGACGGCCCAGCCACATCCACCCGATCCACGACACGGCCCGCTTCTTCCGCATGATGTGGAACGTGCTGCGCGCCCCATCCGCCTGAATATCCCCCCTGGAGGCCACCGTGATTCACCGCCTGCTCCTGATTCTGGCCCTGCTGGCCGCATGGCCCGCCCACGCGGCGCCATCGTCTCCCTTTCACGCCGCCGCGCCCCAAAGCCCGGCGGGCGCGGAGCAGAACGTCCCCATCACCACCCGCACGCTTCCCAACGGCCTGCTCGTGGCCGTCGTCGAGAACCACTCGGTGCCGCTGGTGACCATTGAGGTCGCGGTACACAGCGGCAGCATGAACGAGCCGCCGAATTTCTCCGGGCTTTCCCATCTCTACGAGCACATGTTTTTCAAGGGAAACGCCGTCATTCCCAATCAGGAAGCGTACCTCAAGCGGCTCCGCCAGCTCGGCGCGATGTGGAACGGCACCACCAGCCAGGAGCGGGTAAACTATTTCTTCACCATGGGCAGCGCGAACCTGGACGCGGGGATGGCCTTCATGCGGGACGCCCTGGTGACTCCGCGCTTCGAGCCGCAGGAGCTGGCCCGCGAGCGGCAGGTGGTCATCGGAGAGATCGATCGCAACGAAGCCGAGCCGCTCTACCACCTGTCCCGGGCCTTGGACCAGAAGCTCTGGCACCGCTTTCCCAGCTACAAGGATCCGCTGGGGACGCGCGATTCGGTGAACAAGGCCACCGTCGAGCAGATGCGTTTCTTTCGCGAAACCTATTACGTTCCAAACAACAGCCTGCTGGTGATCGCCGGCGACACCACCCCGGAAAAAGCCTTCGCGGCCGCCGAGAAATATTTTTCGGCGTGGCGGCGAGGCCCGGATCCGTTCCAGAAACATCCGCTCGTTGCGCATCCCGTGCTGCAAAAATCCGCCGCGACGCTGGTCCGCCAGCCGGTGCAAAATGGCCGCTTGAGCCTTTCCTGGCAGGGGCCGTCCACCGCGAACGACTTGAAGGCCGCCATGATTGCGGACGTATTCTCTTTCGCCGTCAACCAGGACGGCACCCGGCTGCAGAAGGCGCTCGTCGACTCCGGTCTGGCCACCCGCGCCCGCCTCTCCTACGCCACCCTGCGCAACACCGGCCAGATCTGGCTGGAGATCGAAGGGCCGCCGGAAAAGCTGACCCAGGCGGCCGCGGTGGCCCTGCGCGAAGCCGCGCACTTCGGCGAGGTGAATTACCTCACCGAGGAAGAATGGCGCAACGCGAAAACTCTGTTGTCCGTCCAGGACCGCTACGATCGCGAGCGCATGTCGGAATATTCCCACGTGCTCAGCTTCTGGTGGGCGGTGGCCGGGCTCGACGCATACCAGGATTACATCCCCACCGTGCAGTCGTCCACCCGCTCGAACGGAGCCGACTACGCTTCCCGGTACATGGTCGGCAAACCGCTCGTGCTCGGCGCGCTGCTCAGCGACGCGGACACGAAAAAGCTCGGGGTCAGCGAGGCCACGTTGAACGCGCTGCTGCGCAAGGAGTGGACCGCCACGCCAGCCGTGCGGGTAGCCGGCGCCCAACAGGCGGCGGCGGCCGTGACGGTCCCCGAGGTCGAGTCGTTCACCGTCGACGGGATACCCGTGCTGCTGCGCAACAACCCGGCCGCGCCGGTGGTGGGCGTTTCCCTGTATTTTCGCGGAGGCAGCACCAACCTCACCGCGGACACCCAGGGCATCGAGCAGCTCGCGCTGGAGAGCGCCCTGTACGGCGGCACCGGCAGCCTTTCCCGGCAGCAGTTTCACGCGCTGCTCAACAGCATGGGAACGCGGCTCGACATCGGCGCCAACGCGGATTACTCGCGGGTCGACATGCAGTGCGTGGGCGAATTTTTCGATCCGTCATGGCACGCGCTGGCGGAGGCCATTACCAATCCCGCATTTCGCCCGGCGGATGTTGAGCTGATGCGCCGCGGCCGTCTTTCCGCAATCCGCCGCGAGCATGAGAGTGCCGACGACTCCGTGCGGCGCCTGGCCGAGCTGCTTTATTTCCGCACGCATCCCTACGCCCTGCGCCCCATCGGCACCGAAGACGCGCTGAAGAAATTGACGCGGGATCAGGTCGCCGCCTACTATCAGGCGCTGGCAACCCGCTCGCGCATGCTGCTGGTAGTGGTCGGGGACCTGGACCGGGCGCGCGTCGAGGCCGCGGTGCGCGGATCCCTCGGCAAGCTGCCGGCCGGCTCGTGGCGCGCGCCTTCCGTGCCGGCCGTGGCGCACGCGAAATCCGCCGTGCAGGTGACCGAAAGAAAACTCCCCACCAATTACGTGCGGGGGATGTTCGCGGCGCCGCCGCCGGACAGCCCGAACCATGCGGCCGCGCTCCTGGCGCTGGACGTGCTCAGTGATCGCTTCTTCGAGGAAATCCTCACGAAGCGAAACCTTTCCTATTCCACCTGGGCCTCCATCTCGTCGCGGCGCTCGAATTACGGTCTGCTGTACGTGACGACGACGAAGCCCAACGAAGTCGTCGCGATCATGAAGAAAGAAGCGGCCCGGCTGGCCACCACGCCTCTCTCGACGGACGAGCTGCAGGAGCAGATCAATACCTTTATCACGCGGTACTATCTCGACATGGAAACCTCCGCCGCGCAGGCGGAGCGCATCGGCCACGCCCAGGTCGTGGCCGGCGACTGGCGCAAGGCGTTTTCGGTGGTCAGCGAGGTGCAGGCTCTCACCCCGCAGGCCCTGCGACAGGCGGCCGGCGGCCTG
>VGFD01000357.1 GCA_016868975.1 Armatimonadota bacterium
GGTAAATACCTTAGGAGGCGAGAGCCATGCCAGTGACCGAGCTGTTCAACGTTGCGACCTGGAATTTCGTCCTCGGCGAGCGGGACGTGGAGGACGCGCTCCGCGATCCGACCGTCCGCGCGCTCATCGTGCGCGGGGGCGTGGGCACGGTGCTGCCCACGGTGAACGCGGTACGCGAGCTGGAGGCGCGCGAGGAGCTGCGCCCGAAGGCCATCCACGTGCCCTCCAACGGGCTGAGCGCCGCGCTGCCGGATCTGGGGATGCGCGTGGAAGCGTCCGCGGTGCTGCCGCGCCTGTTGCGCGACACGTACGGCGTGCGGGTGGAGGACGCGCTGCCTCAGCGGGACGACGCCCTCGTGGTGGCGTTCCTGCGCGACGGCGGGGATGCGGGCGTGCTGCGTGAGGCGTCGAGATTTCCGATGGTGGTGGGCATGCCCTGCGGCGTGGCTCCGTCGGGTTTGCGAGACGTCGCGCGCAAGGCATTTTCCACGTTCCGGTATGAAGGGCGCAACGCTTTTTTTCCGGCGTCGGTCGAGGAAGCGGCCCTCGAAGTGGCGCCGCAACACATTGTCGTGCTGTCCGATGATCCCGAGCGGCTGTTCTACACGGCCATCGGCGCGGTGGATTTTTTCCTGGTGCAGGACGCGCGCCTGCGGGATCCGTCCACGCTGCAGCTATGGGACATTCTCTCGATGGGTGCAAAGGTGACGGCCGTGCTGCTCGCATCCCCTCGGGCACGATCTGAGGTGGCCACCGTGCTCGAGCACGCTTGCACGCATCTGCAGACCGCGCTCGGCGTGGCGTCGTGCCAGCCGGATTACGAGTACGGGCCGGTGTCCGGCCACAAGATCGCCATCGATTTGAGGTGACGCGGCATGGGTGCGGTGTGCGGACAGACGCTGAAAAAGCGCTACGAGATCAAGTCCGCGGTGGCCAGCGGCGGCATGGGCGCGGTGTTTCTGGCGCACGACCGCGCGCTGGACATCAAGGTGGCGGTCAAGGAATTATTCGACCGCTCCTCCGAGGCGCGCGCGCAGTTCGAGCGTGAGGCGAAAATCCTCGCGAAATTGTCGCACCCCGCGCTCCCCCGCGTCACCGACTGGTTCCTGGAGGGGCGCGTTGCGTTCCTGGTGATGGATTTCGTGGAGGGCCAGGACCTCCAGGCGTACATGACGGCGCGCGGCCGCGGGGTATCCGAGGAGCGCGCGGTGGAGTGGACGCTCCAATTGCTGGACGTGCTCGACTACATCCACGCAAATCACGTGGTGCACCGGGATTTGAAGCCGGCCAACGTGCGGCTCACCCCCGCGGGAAAACTGGTGCTGGTGGATTTCGGCATCGCGCGCCAGGGCGGTGGAATGACGTCCCCGTTCGCGCGCGGGGCGTGCACGCCGGCCATCGCGCCGCCGGAGCAGTGCACGGTGTCCGGGCGCACGGGGCCGGAGTCGGACCTGTACGCGCTGGGCGTGACGCTGTATTTCTTGCTGACGGGAGCCTACCCGCCCGACGCGATGTCGCGCCTGATGGGCATGGATGTGCCGTCGGTGGGCCGACTGGACGGCGTGATCGCCAGGGCGATGGCGCTGGACACCGCGGACCGCTTCCAGTCAGCAGCCGAAATGGCCCAGGCGCTGCGGTCGGCGGTTGGGACGCCGCGCGCGGCCGCGCCGGCGCCTGTCGCTGTACCCCAGGCGGTGGCGCCGATGCCCGCGGCCGTGTTTCGCCGAGAAATCCGACGCATGTAGCGCCGTTTCACCACACGGACACGGGCGAGACCGCCCTGGTTCTAGGAGACTTGTGCCAGCGACCCGAAAGCAGAGCGCGCTCGGGCTGACCCGGGCGTGCGAAGGGATTGGCATGCGCATCGGAATCGCAGTGCGCGAGGCGCTTCCCGCCGCGGATGCGGCTGCTGAGGAGCTCAAAGGCTGGTTGTCCGAGCGCGGGAACGAGACGGTCTCGTTTCCGGAGGTCTTTGACGGCGCGAAGGTTGACATGGTGATCGTTCTGGGCGGCGACGGCACGCTGCTCCAGGTTGCCAACCAGATGGCGCCGCGCGAGACCCCCGTGCTGGGGATCAACTTCGGGCACATCGGCTACCTCTGCGAGGTCTCGTCGGACCGCATCCACGAGGCCATGCAGCAGGTAGTGTTCGGCCAGTACACGGTCGAGCTGCGCACCATGGTGCGGGCCACGGTGGAGCGCAACGGGCGGACGCTGCGCTCGATGGACGCGCTGAACGAAATCCTGGTGGGCGGCGCCACCCGCACCCTGACCCTGGAGGTGACCATCGACGACGAGCGCCTCGGCGAGATCCGCGGCGACGGCATCATCGTGGCCACGCGGACGGGCTCGACGGCCTACTCGTTCAGCGCGGGCGGGTCCATCCTGTTGCAGGACGGCCTGGTGCTGGTCGCCTCGAACGCGGTGTTCGCCACCAGCATCCGTTCCTTGATCTTGCCGACGACGGCGCGCATCCAGATTCGCGACCACTCGTGGGCCACCACCCCCTACGTCATTGCCGACGGCCAGCGCGACTACCGCATGCGCAAGGGGGATGTCGTGGAGATCACCCGCTCCCCCATCCAGGCGCGTTTCGTGAACCTGGGCCTGGTCTCGCCCATCCGCAAGCTCAGCCAGGGCTTCGGCCTGCGCCACGTGGAGGTGAAGGAGCCAACCGCCACGCCCGGCGAGCACCCAGAGCGCGGCCACGTCCCCCACAAGCGCAACGGCCACCGCGCCGCGGAGGAGCCACTAGACAAGCGCCCCGAGATCCGCTAGAATACGCGTTGACCCACAGAGGGACTCTGCGCTTGGGGCCATGAGCGCTCTCTGACCCATACAGGAGCGTAGCTCAGCTGGTAGAGCATCGGTCTCCAAAACCGAGGGCCGCGGGTTCGAATCCTGTCGCTCCTGCCACCGAAAAAGCCCGCAACCTCGGGCTTTTTTTACTTTTCGCGGAAACTCCGCAATACCTCGACCACCGCGTCGAAGGCGGGCTTCGGGCGGTAGGCTCGGTCCCAGAGGAGCGGGTGGTTGGTGCGGCCAGGCACTGGATAATCGTTCAGCCAGGACGAGCCGTCGTCCAGGCCCCACAGGGTGATGCGGGTGGTCTTGTTTTCCAGCGCAAGGCGAAATATCTCCGCATATCGTTGCGCGAGTTTTTGCTGAATCTCCCTCGGAAGGCCCTGGACATAAGGGTTGAGATCAGACCGGCGCGGCAATACGCTTACGTCCAGCTCGCTGAGCATCACCGAAATCCCGAGCGCGTCAAAATCCGCGAGCATTTGACGGATCTCGTCCTTCGTGGGGAAATCCAGTCCCCAGTGTGCGTGGATACCGACGCCGTCGATCCTTATGCCGCGACTTTGCAGGTCGCGGATCAGCCGCAGCGCGCCGGCCCGCTTTTCCGGGCGGAAAAGATTATAGTCCGCATAATACAGCTCGGCATCGGGATCCGAAGCGTGTGCGAGCGTATATGCCTCCGCCACGTAGTCGTCGCCCAGGGCGCGGCGCCACGGAGAATCGCGGAGAGCGCCGCGTTCGTCGAGCGCCTCGTTGACCACGTCCCAGCCGCGGATGCGGCCGCGGTAACGGCCGACCACTTGCTTGACGTGATCCTTCAGCGCGGCGCGCGTGCCCCTCGGATCCGTAAACACCCACGCGGGCACCTGCTGATGCCAGACCAGCGTGTGTCCGGTAACCTCCATCCCGTGGCGCTCGCCGAACGCGACGTAACGGTCTGCCGCCGCAAACGCATACCGTCCGCGGGCCGGGTGCAGGCTCTCCCACTTGAGCACGTTCTCCGGACTGATCGAGTTGAAGTGGCGCGTCACCAGGGCGGCCGCCACACCGTCAATCTGCCGTTCGTTCAGCGCGACGCCGATGCGCGCGCCAGGCGGCATCAGGGATTTCAACGCAGGCTGCGGCACAGCCGAGAGACTCAGGCACGCCGTCAGAGCGATCACGACGAGAGCGTGTCGGGGCATCGCGCGCTTCTGAGCCCGCTGCGAGGGGAACAGCGTGACGCTGGGCGTCGCGCCTGCTCGAGGAGGGCCGCTTCCCAGGTTGCGAGGTTATTATTTTTCTCAGCAGACCGTACTGGGACATCACTTTCACCTTCGTACACCAATCATAGGATACGCCGTTGAAAAAGGCTCGAAGCGCACTTGACACATCCCTGCTCCTGGTGGACGACGCGCGCGGGTTCGAGGCGAACGCCCGCCGCCGAATCCGTTGACAGTTAAAGTCGTCATGTGCTACTCTATGAAGCACGTCCAGTCGAATTGCCGTCATCCACGAGGTGTAGCGCAGCCTGGCCAGCGCGTCTGCTTCGGGAGCAGAAGGCCGGGGGTTCAAATCCCTCCACCTCGACCATCGATCTATCCCCAAACCGCGCCCGGCCGCGCGGATCACCCTGCTCGGCAGGCACGGAACCCCGTCGTGATAGCCTTCCTGTTGCCATCGGGGACCTTGAATGCTACAATCACCAGGATAAGGTACAGCGAGGCAAAGCACTCGGGAGGCCTCGCGCGCCAAGGAGGGTTGGTTATCATGCCATTCGGCATCAATAACGACTCATCGCCCATGCCGATTCGGCCGACGTCGAACCGCAAGCTGCTGCAAACTTCCGTCAACGAGCTGTCGACCGACAGGGAAGCGAAGCCCACCTTCAAGATCAACCCCTACGAGCAGCAAGCCAGCCTCTTTGAAGAAACAGCGCAGCGGCTGGAGAACAGCACGGGACTCCTGCAAGTCGCGCAGGTCGCCGTGGGAACCGTCTCCGAGAACCTCCGCCAGATGCGCGAACTGGCCCTCACCGCCTCGCGGGAGGATCTCACTTCCGCCCAGCGGGCCAGCATCCAGGCCAAACTGCAAGCGCTCGTCCGCGACCTCAACGAGATGGCCGCGCAGGCGTCCTTCAACGGCAAGCCGCTCCTCGACGGCAGCGCGAAAATCCCGGTGGATGCCAGCAAGAAGGTCGTCGAGATCCCCCGCTCGGACAGCCAGACGCTCTTCCCGCAGGGGGATCCGCAGGTCGCCTCGCTCGACGAGGCGCGCGCCACGCTGCAGGGGATCGACCAGGCGCTGGAAGCCGTCGACGAGACCTCCACGCGGCTCGGCCAGGCCCAGCGCGACATCCGCCAGAACCTGGAGCTGGAGCGGGCCGACACGATGGCGGCCTCCACCGGCTTCCCCCGCATCGAGGACCTGGGCGGCGCAAAGGAAGCCGCCGTGTTTGCCAGCCAGGGGATCATCACCCAGTCGAGCACCGCCCTCATGGCCCAGGCGAACCTGCAATCCCAGTTCGTGCTGCAGTTGTTCGGCGCCCCCGGCTAGAGGAGCTTCAGCGCGGTCAGCACGTCGGGTGGCGCCACCATGATCTTCGCGTCCACTTCCGGGGGCAGCGGAATCGCCCGCATGCGGGCCTCCCTCAGATCCAGCGAGACGGCGGTGACGCGGGCCATCCCGCGGGCCGCCTCCTCCGCATCCCCCACCTTGCGCATCAGGTAGTGGAAGGTGATGCTGGTGCGGCCCTTGGCACCCACCACCACGTGCGTCTCCACCTGGTCCTGGTAGCGCAGGGCGCGCCGATAGGTGCACTGCACGTTCACCCGCGGCCAGGCCACCGTGGGATTCTGTGACGCATCCAGCACGGGCAGCTCAGCCGCGCGGAAAAACGCGTGCTCCGCGCTCTCCATGAAGCGGAAATAGTTGGAGAAGTGCAGGATGCCCGCCATGTCGGCATCGGCAAACTCAACGGAACGGAGATACTTATACTCGTACATCGAGGCCCGGGGTTCGACGTCGCTTAGAACTTCCCGCCCAGGAAGCTCAGCAGGCCAGTCACCTGCGGATCGCTGCCGCCACCGGCGCTCGCGCGCGGCGGGGCGCTAGGCGTGACCGGCTCGCGGGT
>VGFD01000358.1 GCA_016868975.1 Armatimonadota bacterium
GGGCGAGCCGGCCGTTGTGGCGGCCGGCGAAGCGGCGGCCGTCGCGGCCGGCGAGGCCGCCGTGGTGGCCGGCGGCGCCGTGGTCTGGGTCGCGGCCGGGGGGTGGCTGCTGGAGCAACCGATGCTCACCGAACCGCTCAGGAGCAGAAACGCGAAAAGGTAAGCGCGCGCAATCTTGAGCATTTTTCCTCCGAAAGTCTCAATCTAGAATTTGACCCGCCCCGATTCAGGCAATCGTTCAATTTTCCTGCAGGATCGGAAATTCACCAAAAACAACTCGGACGGTCACGCCTCGAAGCGGTATCCGACCCCCCGCACGGAGCTGATGTACTGGCGGTCCGGCGCCGCCCTGGCGAGCTTCTGGCGCAGGTTGCGGATGTGCACGTCCACGGTCCGCTCGACGCCGAAGAAATCCTGGCCCCAGGCGCGATCCAGCAGGTCCTGGCGGCTCAGCACGTGGCCCGGACTGGCCGCCAGCGCGTGCAGCAGCGAGAACTCCAGCGGAGTCAGGGAGACTTCCTGGCCGCTTACCTCGACGCGCCGTCCGGCCACAAAAATCACCAATCCGCTGTGCGAGATCAGCTTCCTGTCGGCCTCGGCGCCGCTCATGCGAGAGCGGCGCAGCAGGGCGCGAACCCGCGCCACCAGCTCGTGCGGGTTGAAAGGCTTGGCGAGGTAGTCGTCGGCGCCGACCTCGAGGCCGATGATCTTGTGCGTGTCCTCGGCCCTGCTGCTCAGCATGAGGATGGGCACCTGGCTGATCCTGCGCACGTCGCGGCACACGCTCAGCCCGTCCGTGTCGGGCAGGACCACGTCGAGGACCATGGCGTCCGGCGCCTCGCGCTCGAGCGCCTTGAGCGCGTCCCCGCCGGAGACGGCCTCAACCACGGCAAACCCGTCCTTCTCAAGGGTTGCCTTGACCATCGTACGGACGACAACGTCGTCGTCCACCACCAGCACCCGAACCTGTGGCAAGCGTGAACCCTCCAGCCGGTTCATTTTCCCGCCCGCGCGGGGATTCCTCCGGGCGCGGATTTGTAACATCCGGTTCACACCCCCTGGGAGAGGTTCCACTATATTGAACGAGACCCCATGTGCAGGAGAAACTCATGATCACCGACACCGTCCTCGGCCCGACCTGGATGACCCCGGGCCACTTCCCCCAGACGGGCACCCTGGAGGCGCGCGTAAGGCGCGAAGCCTTCGCGGACGACCGCTCGGAGCTCGGAAAGGACACCCTGTCGAAGGTTCCCGGGTACGCTCAGCGCTACTTCAAGGCCGGCAACCTGGTGGAGCCGCTCTTCGATTCCTCGGTAACGCCGAAAAACGGCGACGACGACATCTTCGCCCAGATTGAGAAGATGATCCGCGGCGCGGAGAAGAACATCCAGATCGAGATGTTCAGCCTCGACAAGAAAGACCTTGTCGACCTGATCTGTAAGACGGCGAAGAGCGGAGTCAAGGTCCAGATCGTCATGGACCCGCCCAACGAGGAGCGCGAGGACGACAAAGCGGCCGCCATCGAGAAGCTCCGCAAGGCGGGCTGCGACGTGCTGCTCTACCCGACCCGTGAGGTGGGCGACCCGGAAGCGAAGTTCGGCCAGCTCAACCACGTGAAGATGCTGCTGGTTGACGGCAAGCGCGCCATCATCGGCGGCATGAACTGGGGCGACCATTCTCCGAACAACCACGACTACGACGTCCAGGTGGAGGGCCCGGCCGTCGAGCAGATGTCGTGGCTCTTCCGCGAGGACTGGATCAAATCCGGGGGCGACAGCAAAGAGCTTCCCTACATCCAGAAGCAGCCCGCGCACCCCGAGGGCGGGGCGATGGTGCAGCTGCTGACGGCAGCCGTCGATGACGACAAGCTGATCGGCAAGACCATCCGCCGCGCCATCGACAACGCCAGGAAGAGCGTCCACGCCGAGCTGTTCGTGCTCACCGACCGTCCCACCATCGCGGCCCTCAAGAAGGCGCACGCGCGCGGCGTGGACGTGAAGATCATCCTCAATCCGCTCAAAATCAAGGGCAACGAGGTCAACGAGCGGGCCTTCGCCGAGCTCAAGAAAGCCGGCGTGCCCATCAAATGGTACGTTCCCAATGAAGCCACCCAGGAGAACCTGCACGCCAAGATGGCCGTGTTCGACGACGATCAGGTCATCGTGGGCAGCGCGAACTGGTCCTACGCGGGCTTCAACACCAACCGCGAGGCCAACGTCGAGGTCCTTTCCACGAAGCTGGCGGACAGCTTTGACACCGTCTTTGAAAAGGACTGGAAGAACAAGACCTCCGACGAACCCATCTACATGGATGAGCCGGACAATGGATGAGCCGGACAACAACGCGGGAGGGTAATTGGGTCCCCCGGTCGATACATGATGCCCGTGGATGAAGAAACCCGAGATCACTACGAAAAGCTCGGCCGCGAGATTCGCACGCCGCTGACCGCCATTATCGGGTCAACCGAGATGCTGCTGAACGGCACCCTTTCCGGGGAGCAGCGCCAGATGGTGGAGCTGGTCCAATCCTCCGCCGCAAAGCTTTGGAAGATGGTGGACGAGCTGGACGGCGGCCGCGAGGCGCGCGACCTCTCGCCCACGCCCCAGCCGCCCCCTTCTCCGACGCTGCACGTGGTGGACGAGAACGCCATGGCCGCGGGCCCCCTCGACGTGCTCGTGGTGGAGGACGACGCGGACAACCAGGCCATCGTCGTGCGCATCCTCGAGTGGGCCGGGCACCGCACCCACGTTGCGGACAGCGGCCGTGAGGCGCTCGCCCTCATGGAGCGGCGCAACGTCGACGTGGTGCTGATGGACCTCAACCTGCCCGGCTTCAACGGCATGGAAACCACCGCGGCCATCCGCGCGCGCGAAGGCCAGCGGGGACACCGCGTGCCGATCATCGCGCTGACCGCGCACGCCGCGCATAACTACCGCGAGCAGGCGATCCAGGCCGGCATGGACGGATATCTCACCAAGCCGCTGCAGGCGCGCTCGCTGCTGGAGGAGATTCAGCGCCTGGCGCGCCAGGCTCCGGTCATCGCGCGCGCGCCGGCCCTCGCGCTGCAAGTGATCGACCTGCAGGCCGCGCTGAGCAACGTGAGCGGCGACCAGCGCTTGCTGGGCCGCCTCGCGCGGCGCCTCCTCGATCGCCTGCCCAGTACCGTGGAGGCGCTCAAGCAGGCCGTGGAATCCGCCGACGCGCGAGGCGTGGAAAAGACCAGCCAGGGATTGTTGGGCGGAGTAGCCATTTTCGCCGTCCGCCCGGTGTCGGAGATCGTGAAGGCCCTGGGCGGACTGGTCCGCTGGCGTCACGTCGACGCCGCCAGCGCCATGATGGGCGTGTTGAAAATCGAATTGGAGCGGCTCTCGGCGGATTTGCAGGCCATCGTGGCGTCGCCGGACCTGGGCGACGAGTAGGGGGATTTGGCTTTGGCAGAGCTTGCACTTGTGGAGAACCCGCCGCGCACGCCGGAGGAGATCGAACGCGACTGGCTGGAGAACGTCTACGCCGGCGACCTTGTGCCGCAGCTCACCGGGCGCGCCGTGGTGACCGGCATGGTGTGGGCATCCGGGTGGCGCTCTCCCAACTGCTGGGCGCGCTGCTCTGCTACGCGGTAATCGTGCCCTGGGCCGTTTCCCAGGGCGCCATCGATCCGGCGCTTGGCTACAAGAATATCGTGAAGTGGTCGGTCTGGATCGGCGCTCCCATGATGCTGACCGCCGGCCTGCTCCAGTTCGCGTTGCAGTGGCGCGCGGTGGCGCGGGCATTCTCGGATCTCGCCACCGCGTTCTCTTCGCGCCGGCCCGGTCAGAAAGATCCGCTGGCGCGCATCGAGGTGCCCACCACGTGGTTTCTGGGTGGACTTGCCGTGCTGGGGCCGCTGGTGGTCTTCCTGCAGTGGCGCCTGTTCGAGATACCCCCCTGGATGGGCGGGCTGGCCGTGCTGCTGGCGCTCATCATCGCGATGGTGGCGGCGCGCTCCACGGGAGAGACGGACACCACGCCGACCGGCGCGCTGGGAAAACTCGTGCAATTGATTTTCGGATCGGTTCACCCCGGAAATACCACCACCAACTTGATGACCGCGCAGGCCAGCGCGGGCGTGGCGATTCACGCCTCGGACCTGCTCACCGATTTAAAGAGCGGCTATCTGCTCGGCGCGCGCCCTCGGCTGCAATTTCTCGCGCAATTCTTTGGCGTCCTCGCCGGCACGCTGGTGGTGGTGCCGGCCTACATGCTGCTCGTCCCCGACGCCGCCGTCCTGGGGGATAGATTTCCGGCACCCGCCGCGCAGGCCTGGGCGGCCGTCGCGCAATTGCTGGCCAAAGGCGTGAGCACGCTGCACCCCACGGCCCAGTGGGGGATTTTCATCGGCGGCGCGCTGGGAATCATCCTGGTGCTCGTCGAGCAGGCCCGTCCGGCGTGGAAGAAATTCATGCCGTCGCCCATCGCGCTCGGACTGGCGTTTACCATGCCGGCCTGGAACGCCATTTCCATGGCGGTCGGCGCCGTCGCGGCGTGGCTCCTCGAACAGAAGCGCCCGGCCCTGGCGGCGCTGTTCGTCGTCCCGGTGGCCAGTGGCCTCATCGCGGGCGAGAGCCTGCTGGGCGTCTTCGTGGCGCTCTACACGGCGATTTTTGGGGGGTAGCCGGCACTCAACCCTGCGGCTCGATTTCCTGAGTGCGCGCGACCTGCACCTGCTGGGGATTGATGGCGCGTTGCTCGAACGCCACGCAGCGCAGGCATACCCCGCCGGGGCTGAGCCGGAAGCCGCAGTCCGGGCAGATTCGCGCCTCGCGCAGGGTGTCTTCCGAATAGACGTCGCCCGGGCGGAAGGTGAACAACTGGCGGGGCCCGTCGATGGGCGCCGGGCGCACTTCCTGCACGCGGGGATGTTCACTGCGCGGGCGGGACTCCTTTGCCTCGGGCGCGCTGGAAATATTTTTCAGGAGAGATTCCATCCCGGGATGCAGGGTCGAATCCTTCGAGGGCGGCTCACCACCTGGGGCCACAACGCCGCGCGCGGACTCGCCTATCAGCGCGGTTGAGTCGGCGGCGCCCTGCTCGGCCAGCAATTTCGCGCCGAAACCCTCGGTGGTCAGGCGCACTTCCGGACTGGCTTCCACCTGGGGTTGTCCCCAGTTAAACCTTGAGAGACTGTCACCCAGCTCCTGATTTTGCTGCGCGCGGGCGGTGATTCGCCCGACCTCCGCGGCCGGTCCGCCGCTGGCGATATTCTCCAGCGCACCGGACACGCGACCGCGGGCCTCTTCGTTCTCGGACAATTTGTCCATCAACTCGCTGAACCCGCGCACGTTGGCGTTGTCCGCGGTGAGGTTCGCCAGGACGCGGGAGCCTCCGTCCACCTGCGAAATCCGATTGAGAAGCATGGCGACGTCGTGCTTGCCCGCGTCGGTGGCGGCGATGCGGTTGAAGGCGTCCAGCATCTGGCGCGCGCCGTCGCGCGACGCGGTGGCGCGGGACAACATCGTGCTCACCGCATGGGTGCCCTCGCGGTCGTACGACATCTGGCGGAGCAGGCCGGCGGTCGACTGCGCGCCTTCCGAAGTGCCGCTGAAGCGGTGCATCAGCCGGGAAAATGCGCGTCCGCCGCCCTCTTGATCGAGCAGGTTGGTAAATCCCTCGCGCATGCCCTGCGCGCCGGAAACCCAGCGGGTGGCATTGGAAAAACTCTCCGCCACCTGACGCGACTTTGTGCGGTCGCCGTCTTCCGGCATGGTGAGCGTGTCCAGCAATTCCCCCATGCCGCGCGCCGCGTCCGAGTCTCTGCTGGCGCGCGCGAAGAAATTCGCGAGCTGGATGGCGCCCTCTTTGTCACTGGCCATCGCGCTGAATAATTTCGCGACGGCTTCACCTCCACCGGGCGCGTCCGTGATCAAGAGCAGCGT